>NZ_JAUZUU010000018.1:0-47723 GCF_031844225.1 Acinetobacter sp. RRD8 | reverse complement strand
TTATGTATTATGCATTAAAAAATGATGTTAATGGGTTGCAGAAATATGATTTTAATAAATGTATTTTAAAATTTAGGGGGAGAGACGAAATTGTATTTGAGAAAAATAAATTAGAAAAAATTAATAATAGAGAAAATTTAAAGAAAATTTTTGATAAATCAAGAAATAGTGAAAAAATAAGTACTAACATTCGTTTAATAGAAAATATCGGTCAATTATTTTTTAAAAAAATTGGTTATTCAGCATTCGAAAAATTTCTATTTGAGTATTTTAACTTTATTGCAATATTGGATAATAGAAATTTTAGAACTAGTATTGGTAATATTATTGAGGCAGAAAAATATTTATATAAATTATTATCAGAAAGTGGTTTTGACTATGAATCTTATGAAATCGATAGGTATATAGAGAGGTTGTCTAGATTTACTTACAATGATTTAGTAGGGTTATATTATTATTTAAGTACTGAGAGATTTTTATATCAATTAGAAGGTAGATATTCTATTGGTTCACGTAATGAAACATTTTCAATATTAAAGGGTATCTTAAAATTTATACTTTTAGATAATATTAAAGATAATGAACAAGATAAAAAAGTACTATCATTCTTAACAGATAAATTAATTTTTCTTCCTACTTACCGGAGAATCGAACATGATTCAATTGATTTATTTTCTGAAGAAATTAGCTTAAAAGAAGGTGCTATTCTAAGTTTTGGGGTAAGTGATGTTAGTTCTCTTTTTAATAAAATTACTGACAAGCTAAATAATTATGCAACAAAATCTTTTAATAAAATAAATAGTAGTGCATTAAACGAGTTTATTTCTGGAGATCATAATTTTGATTACTCTATTGATAAATGGACAGATAAGGATGAGGAATATTTTGCTAAGGTTCTACAGAGAGTAGGTAAAGAGATCGATGAAAATAATAAATTAAAATTAAAATTTATCTTTATCAATAAGCATACTGAAGATAAATTTTTATTAAAGTTAATAAAAAGAATGTGTGAAATTTATGATAATCAGTCATATATTGAAAGTGAGATTATTAAATATATAAATGTGTGCAATAAATATTTATTTAATAAAAGGTTTACATATGATAAAGAAAATCTAATATTTAAAATTGAAAAAATTAGGAAGGATGAAACATATAAAAATATAAAATTATCTTCCTTATCTTCAGGTGAAAAACAAATTATTTCATTATTCGCTAAACTGTATCTTTCACACTTACCAAATGTTAATTTAGAAGATGAATCAAGTGAAATAAAAAAACAAGTTAATATAAAAGGAGCTGGTTATTGGATTCTTTTTGATGAACCAGAGTTATCCTTATCTGTTGATTGGCAGGAAATATTACTACCAGATATGATGGCTTCAAATAGATGTGAATTTATTTTTGCGACAACTCATTCACCTTTTATTTTTAACAATAAATTTAAGTATTCTACTACATATATACATGAATGTGTTGAGGAGACTGATAGTGAGTGAAATATCAGTAGTAGCACAAGATTTATTAAATCGTGCTAATAATCTACCTACAAAATATTTTCAAGAATTCACAAGAGTAGTCGCTTCAGAGGAATACGATTTTATAGTTTGTATTGAAGGAAATGATCAACCTTATTATGTCGTGCCATGTAGTAGTTTTCTAGAAAGTAATAACATTTATTATTTAAGATGTAATGGTAAGAAAAATGTTACTGATTTAATAGATATTTTAGAGAATTCAGATCAAGAGTCTTATAGAAAATCTAAATGTTTTGGTTTGGTAGATAAGGATTATGGTATAGGTTTTAATAATGTATATCCCCATAGAATTTATGAGACACCATGTTATTCCTATGAGAATTTTTATTTATCATTAAGTTGTTTTAGAAAAATATTAGAAGCTCATTTTAATGTAAAAAAATTTAATGATTTTTATCAAGATTATGAGGTAGTTTTAAGTAATTATACTGCTAGGTTAAAGGATTATATAGATATAATTAAAGAGGTGGATAAAAGATATAGAGCTACTAGAATATCTGCTAAAGTTCTTAATGAGGAATTGCCTAAATATTATTCAGCAGATGTAAATCTTAATTCAATAAAGATAGAGTTAGATAAAATTAGTTTTGTTTCTGGAAAAAATATAGATTCATGTTTTAATAAAGATATTTCTTTATCTTATAGTATAGATTCATATAATGCTGCAATTAAAGAATATAATCATAATGATCTTGGGAAGTATATAAAGGACATTAGAGGTAAGTTTTTAATTAACTTTTTGTGTTCTTATATAAGAAAATTGATTGATGATATAAATAATATACAAAATCCAATTTGCTTTAAGCAGAGAAATTTGCTGAAAAAAACTAAATCACTTGAAAAGCAATATTTCTATAAAGTTCAACTAAGCTTTGACAATAGCTCAATTGTATCATCTATTTCTCAGTATGCTGATCAGCCTGATTGTTTAAAGGAGTTTTTACAAAAATTTAAAAGTCAAAGTCTCACAATGGCTGCATAAATTTAAAAAAATATTTAGGTTGTGAAATATGATAAGTTCTGTACATAAGGGCTTATCATCTAAAATGTTCTATTTATATAGACTTCTTTTTTTAATTTATTATTACCTAAAACTTAGACTATGAGTTATTTTAATTACAATATATTTTAGCATTAATAAGTAGACATAAGTTTATGCCTAAACAATCCCGATTTCTCTGTATTGGTGGTTTTCTCAACGGAACGCAAGTCAAAGACCAAGGTTACAGCTTTATCTGCGTCGAAAAAGGCAAAAATGTCACCTATACTAAAAAGGAAATATTCCATCCTGATTCATGGGATCATGACTACTACGTTTGTGAAACGACCACAGACAAACAGGCACGAAACTGGGTCTATGATATTGAGTCAAAATAATATTTAATTCGATAAAGAAAGACATGGGTTGGCGTTATCGTCAGCCCATTTTTATATACGTTTTAAAATATTCAGACAATAAAAAGCCCCATGGTTAGGGGCTAGTCGTATATAGGTCAAGCCCATATACTGTAAGAGGCTCATCTCAAACTAAGCGTATTAGAACACAGCAGCCTGCAAATAACCATCTAAATCTGATTTAAACAGCCAATTGTTGCTCAATCACCGGCCATAAATTCTGATGCGATTTTTTAAACATCAGCATATGACCAATGGCCTTATAGGCATAACTTTTAGGTTTAAGTTCAATTATTTGGGTTTTTGCGTTTGGATATAAACGTAGTAAATCTTTCACATTGGCTTCGGTGGCAATCTCATCATCAGATGACCAGATTGCAGTCACAGGGCAGGTGATTTGAGCATGATAATCATGGGATGGTGCAATATTTTTACCAATCGCGTTGATTACATAACCCGGTTTACTACAGAACTGCGCCCATTCGCGAGCCACATCTTTAGGCAGGTTTTCACCCATACCAATCACTTGAGTCGGGCCATAGCCTTTAGTGAAGCGTGCCAGTGGGAAAATGACATTAAACATCACTGGCGCAAGTAACTTGGTTTTGCCTTTGAGTCCTTTCACATGTCCGGTAGAGCCAGAGACAGCCACCACTTTTGCGACTTTATGATGATTTGGTACGATCCCTAAAAGCTGACCACCGGCACTATGTCCAAGTAGTATCACTTTTTCTGCATTAGTACGCGTTGATAAAGCATCTATTGCGGCCGGTATATCCAGTTGACCCCATTGCACAATACTGGCTTTTGAATTTTTCAACGGGCCATGTAGTGAATCACCAATCCCCCGGAAATCAAAGACCATAACCGCATAGCCTTGCGCTTGTAACCACACACAAAACTGATGATAAAACTGTTTAGTAATGCCAGTTGCCGGACAGACTAATACTGGAAGTTTGTAAGTTTCAGAAATAGCTGCATAAAAACGTGCACTTAAGCGATAGCCGTCCTGACATTGCAGAGTCAATGTTTCAAATTCAGACATACGATACACTATGATTTTTATAATCCCATGAAGCTTTTACTGTATAGATTTTTAGCAGGGTAGCTTGGGGAAAACATGACTTAAAAGTCAGTAAAATAATAGACATGGAATAAACTTATGCAGCTAATAGAACTTGAGCTGGCCGTTAAAACTGCCATTATTTTTAGTGGGATATTCTTGTGGATCGGGATGTTTACCGGCGTCTGGAAATACTGGCAGATCCGTCAATCGCCTCAGTCACGTGCACATTATTATGTCGATATTGCTCATCGCAGCAGCCTGCTTTATGCACCTGCAACTTTAATTCTGGCAGTGCTGGCCTATTGTTCAGTGTTGCCGAGTATGGTGAATCTGATTTGCGTACTGATCAATATTCTGTTTTTCAGCTTCTCGATTGCCGCTTATATGCTGCATGGTTTTCTGCAAGACACGACAAATCAGTTTAAACAGCCGCATCAGTTGGGTAAGTTTCATTTGCCAGGAAGTTTAATGACTTTCGCCATGCTGGGTTTAATTGTCGCAGAATTGGGCGGAACGGGGATCTTGCTCTATGGGGCATTTGCGGGATTATTTTAATCTTCTTTTTATAGTTATTCTGAAATGATGTCGGAATGATTGAAAATTAAAACACTTTTTTCACCAGATGGATGACTGGCCATATCATCCATCTGGGCTAATTTAAAATTTGATTATCGGTATTTCTGGTCTATGGCAGCCCATAGGAAAAACGCAGCTGAGACAATCAGTGCATAGCCGAAGTATTCAAGTTTTAAATTACCTTGAATTAAGCAATGGACGGTTAAAGTCAGCATGAGTGCAAAAGTGGTGCATATAAATGTCACCAGATTGGTGTTGTTGGCTTTAAGAGCGTCAATGAAGACTTGCTTGTTGAAATGTAATGATAACATCTCCATCCCTCCCATTTATTTATGTTATTGAAGATTAAAGCAGATTTAATCAGTCAGAATTGAATATATAGTTGTACTGTTTAATTTGGACCTTTGCAACTGCTGTGGCAGGCTTTTACAATCAAAATGGTCATCTTTAGTCGTATAACTACATAATTACTTGATTAGGCAAGAATTATATTTTCAGATTTCACCTCCAACTAATTTTGGAAATAAGATGTAGTCATCATTTGATCAATGCGACCAGATAGAAAATGCAAATTCTACGCCAAAGATATGTAGTGTTAATCAATACTTTGTAAGCTTGCGTATGACTCGGAGGGGGACTTGGTTTAAGTTGGCAACAATAGGTATCTAAAATCAGGAAATTAAAGTTTTGTTTATATTTATATAAAAAATAAAATAATTAAAGTGCAATTCTATACATCATATTTTATAGAAAATCTTAGTATCAAGATTTACAGCGGTGATTTGATGTCATTATTAAGAAACAATAAATGTCCGTTTGGGTAAAACCTGACAATTATTGATCACGCTCAAACCGGATTTTGGGTAAAAATACGATTTTTCAGACATCCTAGAAGTTTTAGTTTCTAATACGGTCAATCACAGCTGTAATCAGCAATACAATCATGGACGGGATAAACCAGGCCAGATTCTGATCTGATAGAGGTAAATTTTGCAGTAATGCAGGCAATTCAAAACCAGCGACTTTTAATCCATCAAAAATACCAAAGATCAAGGCCACCAGGGTCACTGGCGCAATCACATGAGATGGTTTCTTGAAGAAGTTTGCACAGAAGCTCAGCATAATGACGCTAATGGCAGGCGGATAAATCGCACTTAAGACTGGAACCGAAACAGCGATCAGTTTGGTTAAACCCAGATTTGAAATCACCAGTGAGAAGCCCACCAGAATAAATACAAAGATCTTGTACGGAATTTTGGTCAAGCTGGAAAAATACTCAGCGCAGGCACAGGTCAGACCAATTGCAGTGACCATACAGGCAATAAAAATCATGCCGGACAGGAAGTAAGCACCCATATCGCCAAAAGCATGTTGTACATATGCATGCAGGATAATGGCACCATTGGCTGCATTTGGTGCAATCTCATGGCTACCTAGTCCAAGTTTAAACAGACTTAAATACACCAGAGTTAAACCAATACCAGAAATAATGCCGGCATTCACTGCATATTTGGTAATCAGTTTTTTATCGGTTACACCACGTGAAGTAATGGCTTTGACAATCACAATACCGAAAACTAAAGCGCCCAAAGTATCCATGGTTAAATAACCATTTACGAAGCCTTCAGTCACTGGACTGGTAACGTAATTATCGATCGCTGCAGGCGGATTGCTGGCAGGAATCATCACGGCTGCTACACCCAAAATGATCAAAGAAATAATTTTAAGTGGCGACAGGAAATAGCCGACAGTATCCAGAATCTTATTGGGATATAAGGACACGATGGTCACCACAGCAAAATAGATGATGCTGTAAATGAGCAGACTGCCAGATTCATTGCCAAAGTAAGATGAAAAACCGATTTCATAAGAAACGGTTGCGGTACGTGGCGTCGCAAATAAAGGGCCAACAGCTAAGTAACAGATTACAGTCAGCAAAATACTGGCTGCTTTGCCCAGAGGCGAGCTTAGTGCCTGAATGGAGCCTTCAACGCGAGACAACGCAATAATGGTAATCACGGGTAAGCCGACTGCTGTAATAAGGAAACCTAAAGCAGCGAGCCATACGTGTTCACCGGCTTGTTGAGCCACAATCGGTGGGAAGATAATGTTGCCCGCACCAATAAACAGTGCAAAGGTCATAAAACCTAGGGCGACAATATCCCGGGTACGCAGACTTGTCATAAAGGGAGATCAATAGAACAAAAGAAAGCGATTTTAGTGTATATGTCCAATTTTTTGGAGTTTATTTTAAGGCTGGAAGCCTTGATTCTAGTGAGTTTGCGAATCATATAACCAGTCATTCAAATCTTGGTAGAAATATATGTTTGATAAATCGCTGAAAAATATATTTTTCCTTACAAGCTCAAAAAATATCTGCACTTGATATCAAAATATGTCAGTTATTGTTTGTACAAATAAACAGCAGTGAAAATTCCTATTTCAAGGAAAATTGCTGTGCCGAAACTCAACAACTGCGACATATTTCGCAAAAAAGGGATTATAATTCAGGGATTCATAGTGAGGATAGGTATATGCGCGCTCCAGCGATTAGTCTTAAAACTGAGCAAGATGTTGAAAAATTGCGGATATCTGGGCGTTTGGCTGCAGAGGTTTTAGCGATGATCGGGGAGCATGTCAAGCCAGGTGTCACGACTGAATATCTGGATGATCTCTGTCATGATTTTATTGTAAATACATTAAAGGTGACGCCAGCCAATATTGGCTATTATGGCTATACTAAAACCACCTGTATTTCACCGAATGAAGTGGTTTGTCACGGCATTCCATCATCAAAAGTCGTTCTTCAGGATGGCGATATTATCAATATTGATGTTGCCATTATTAAAGACGGTTATTTCGGTGATACCAGCCGGATGTACTATGTCGGAACTCCATCTCCAGAAGCCAAGCGACTGGTCAATACCACCTATGAAGCCATGGTGGCCGGGATTCATGCGGTGAAGCCGGGCGCGACTCTAGGTGATATCGGCTATGCGATTCAAACGGTCGCACAGCGTGAAGGCTATTCCATCGTGCGCGAATATTGCGGTCACGGCATCGGTAAGGTCTATCACGAGCAGCCAAACATTCTGCATTACGGTCAGCCAGGTCAGGGCATTGAACTGGTTCCAGGCATGGTGTTTACCATTGAGCCGATGGTGAATATGGGAAAAGCCCGCGTCAAAGAGCTGAAAGATGGCTGGACTGTAGTCACCACGGATAAATCCTGGTCGGCGCAATGGGAACATATGGTCTATGTCACCGAAACCGGGTTTGAAGTCTTGTCGCCTTGGCCTGAAGGCACAGGCCAGTATCTGGAAATTTAAAATATTGATTGAATGATCTTTATTAAGATAATCCACTTACATAAATTACAACTCACTGGTGCTTACTGACGAAAACATACAAAACACTACATTAAACAGTGGTTTAGGATTTTATATCTGATTAAACTAAGAGTCAGATACATAGGTTCCCTTTTTTTCGCTTACTATGCTGTAGTGAAAGTTTCTCTAGCTCATTTTTCCCCAAGAATGAGCTATTTTTTTGTCCAGTTTTTCTCAAAAGCATATCACTTAGCGCTGATTTAATTCAGCGACCAGATAGTCAATAAAGACCCGTACTGCAGGTAATAAGCCGCGACGTGAAGGATAAACCACATGGAAAATACCATGCGGTGCTTTCCAGTCAGGAAGCACCCGAACCAGTTCACCACTTGCCACGTACTGCTCGACCACGTTATCTGGCAACAAAGTGACGCCTGAGCCTGACGCGGCCAGTTGTGCCAGCATATTTAGGTCAGAACCCATGACGGTTGGACTGACACGGATTTTTTTCTGTTCCTGCTGTTCATTTTGTAAGGTCAGAAACTGTTCGGTATGGTCTTCGGCCATACTCAGGATTTTATGCTCAGCCAGTTGCTCAGGGTTTTTCAGTTCACCAAATTCGTTTAAATAACCCTGACTGGCGAATAAGTGCTGCTCAATTTTTTCAAACTGGCGAATCACCAGATTCGGATCATCATCCAGGCTGGAACGGACACGTAAGGCCAGATCAAAGCCTTCATTGATAATATCGACCCGGCGATTGGTGATCATCATCTGGACTTTAATTTCAGGATATTTCTTTAAAAAATCTGGCAGAATTTTTGCCAGTTCATTCTGGGCAATAGACACTGGCAAACTGACTTTAATGGTTCCGCGCGGTTCGGTACTCAGATGATCCACCAGATCATGCGCTGCCTGTGCAGCACTCAGCATGACTTGGGCATGCCGGTAAATATTCATGCCGATATCGGTCACAGCAAAATGACGCGAACTGCGCTGAATCAGACGTACACCCAGACGCTCTTCCAGATTAAACACCCGGCGGCTAAGTTTGGATTTGGGAATATCAGTTGCACGTTCGGCTGCACTAAAGCCGCCATGTTCCACCACCTGAGCGAAACAATAAAAGTCATCCAGATCAGACAGCATGGTTTAATTCCATTCTTGCAACGATAAGCTGATTAAAAATTGATTGTTGCATACTGTCAATCAGAGAATGTAGTGCATAAAGATTTTAATTCGCGGATTTCAGTAAACCTAGCAGTGTTTGCATGCCATCGGTCGCGTTTTGAGTAATCTTGTGAAAATGTGAAGGCAAATACTGCTGTTCGGCTTTCGGGTCGATGTAATAGGCCTGACAGTACGCAGGAATATCATGAATTAACCCGGCGACCGGATAAACCTGTAGGCTGGTGCCAATCACCACAAAAATATCGGCATCCTGTACACAGTCTTGGGCTTCTTCATACGCGGGCACGGCTTCGCCAAACCAGACCACATGCGGACGTAACGGATAGCCTGCCTTACAAAAGTGTTGATTTAAATCTAATTCAGCACCTTCAATTGGATAAAACTCGGTCGTGCTTTGTGCATCGGGGCCTGAGCTTTTGGCTAGACGAATATTGCCATGTAAATGGATCACCTTGGAGCTGCCGGCACGTTCATGCAAGTCATCAATATTTTGAGTGATTACATGCACATCAAAGTTAGCTTCAAGATTGGCGATCAGCTGATGGGCTGCATTTGGCTGTGCTTCCAGAATGTTTTTACGGCGGGCATTATAAAAGCGTTGTATCAGTTGTGGGTTTTTGGCCCAGGCTTCGGGTGTGGCGACTTCTTCTATACGATGCTGTTCCCAAAGTCCATCACTGTCACGAAAAGTATTAATGCCACTTTCGGCGCTCATGCCTGCACCGGAAAAGACCACCAGCTTTTTCATTATTCTGTCTCCTGAATCTTTAGGTAGCTGAACCGCTAGATTGCGAATTTTCTTTCAAGAAGATGCCAAGTTCTCGGGAAAATTTTAGCGGTTCAGTCAGTAAAGGCGTATGGCCAGACTTGCTGAAAATTATCTGTTTGGCATGAGGCAGGCTTTCTGCAATCAGGCGCTGACCTTCAAAAGGATACAACTTGGATTGTACACCGCTAAAGAAGGTCACCGGACAGCTAAGCTGAGCTAGAGCCTCGCGGTAATCTTCACGATGATATAAATAATTATTGATATACCACGCCATATAATCCACCCGGCTGGAAGGTAATAACAGGCTTTGCAGGCGAGGTTGATTTAGGATAAATGCGAAAGCTTTCAGACTATATTTTTGTTCATTTTGTAGCTGAATAAACTTTAGCCATAGGGCAGCGATTTGTTTACGTACCGAAATGTCGAGATCGCGGATCAATTCAACTTGCTGGTATTGTGCAAGTAGGGCAGAGAGCTGCTGCAGGATGTCGATAAATTCCTGATGACGTGGACCAAAAAGTCCAAAAGCCCAAGCATCATCGACCGGAATTTTAGGTGTTTGATCGATATGTAAATAAGCAGAAATCTGACTGGAAAAGTTGCCATAATGTATGCCGTGCATTGCTGTGGTTGCGCCCATAGAGTAAGCAAGCACAATGAATTTATCTAAATTGAGCTGTTGAATTACCGACTGAATATCCAACCAGTGACTGGAAATCGCATCCCTATCTGGCGGAATTTTACAGCGACTGGAAGCCCCAAAGCCGCGCCATTCTGGAATAATGAAACGGAAATTTTTCTGATGCGGATAGAGAAAAGCTTTCCATTGCCAGCTCAGCATGCCAAGTCCAGAGAGTACCAGTACCGGCTGTCCCCGACCGTATTCGCGTACAAACAGCTGTTCACCATCGGGCATGCGATAAAAGGGCATGTGTGTCTCCGTATTTATAATTGTTGTGCGTCAAATTGTTGCAGTCGCGGAATAACCTGTTCCAGCCAGGAAATCCAACCCAGTTCCTGATCAATCCCCAGTTGCAGAATCATTTTATGAATATATAAGGTACGGTCAGTTTTGTCCGCTTGAGCAAAGTCTTTGGCAAAAATCTGCTGATAGGTTTTCAGTTTTTCTTTATGCAGTTCCAGATGGCGTTCCAGTTCTGCCAAGGTGTTATTGCCACCAAGTTGGGCTTCGGCACGCAGACGTACCATTAGTTCTTCGCGCAGTTGTGCCGGTGGGCTTTGTTGTAGCATCCAGTTGGCCAGTTCTTCCCGGCCCAGACGTTTTACCTGATAAGTTTTTTTGCGGCTATTCGAGTCTTCCTCTTCTATCGTCGAAATCCAGCCTTTTTGCAGCATGGCATTCAGCTCGCGATAAATCTGCTGATGAGTGGCATTCCAGAAGAAGCCCATGGATCGGTCAAAACGGCGGGCCAGTTCGATTCCGGTGCTGGGCTTTTCAATCAGGCTGGTCAATAAAACATGCGCTAAAGACATAAGCGTCTCAAAAAAGTGACTCAGGATTATTATGCAACATGTTGCATAAAAATCAATTCTGGCATATAAATTAGTGCAACAAGTTGCATTAAACTGGAAAGTTTGAGGGATCAAACTGCCAGTTGCTAAAACAATAGCCAGCCTAAACGCACGCTCAGGAGTTGAAATGTCTAAATATCCGCATTTACTTGCCCCATTGAACTTGGGTTTTACCACGCTTAAAAACCGCGTGTTAATGGGTTCCATGCACGTTGGTCTTGAAGAGGCACCCGGCGGATATGATCGGATGGCAGCTTTCTATGCAGAGCGTGCCAAAGGTGGAGTCGCTTTAATCGTCACCGGCGGGATTTCACCAAATGATCATGGGGTGACGTTTCATGGTGGTTCCAAACTTGACACTCTTGAAGAAGCTGAAAAGCATAAGGTAATTACCCAGGCCGTACATGAGGCGGGCGGGAAAATTGCCATGCAGATTCTGCATACCGGACGTTATTCTTATCAGGCTGAAAATGTCGCGCCATCTCCAATTCAGGCACCGATTAATCCAGTCAAACCGCATGCTTTGACTTCGGCTGAAGTGCAGCAAACCATTGATGATTTTGCCAATTGTGCCAAGCTGGCTCAATATGCCGGTTATGACGGTGTAGAAATCATGGGTTCGGAAGGCTATCTGATTAACGAGTTTATTGCAGCACGTACCAACCATCGTGATGATGAGTGGGGCGGAAGCTATGCAAACCGCATCCGTTTCCCGATTGAAATCGTACGCCGTACCCGTGAAATGGTCGGTGAGAACTTTATCATTATTTATCGCTTGTCTATGCTGGATCTGGTCGAAGGCGGTTCAACTCTGGAAGAAGTTATCCAGTTGGCCAAAGAAATTGAAAAAGCTGGTGCGACCATTATCAATACTGGCATTGGCTGGCATGAAGCGCGTATTCCGACGATTGCCACCAAAGTGCCACGTGCAGCCTTCACTTGGGTCACGCGTAAGCTGAAAGGTCAGGTGAAGATTCCTTTAATCACTTCAAACCGTATTAATACTCCGGAAATGGCTGAATATGTATTGGCATCTGGTGATGCTGATATGATTTCTATGGCTCGCCCAATGCTGGCTGATTCGGAGTTTGTTCTGAAAGCGGAGCAGGGTCGTAGCGATGAGATCAATACCTGTATTGGTTGTAATCAGGCCTGTCTGGATCATATTTTCTCAATGAAAATTGCCACCTGTCTGGTCAATCCACGTGCCTGTTATGAAACAGAGCTCATTTTTAAAGAAACCAATGTGGCAAAAAATATTGCCGTGATTGGTGCAGGTCCTGCAGGTTTAAGTTTTGCTGTATATGCGGCAAATCGCGGTCATCAGGTGACGGTATTTGAAGCCGCTGCTCAGATTGGTGGGCAGTTTAATATTGCCAAGACCATTCCAGGCAAGGAAGAGTTTTATGAAACCTTGCGTTATTTCAAACGCCAGATTGAATTACAGCCACGTATTAAATTGCAGCTGAACCATAAGGCGAGTCTGGAAGAACTGGCTCAGTCAAACTTTGATGACATTGTGGTGGCAACAGGCGTGACACCGCGTCAGCTTGAGATTCCGGGCATTGCTCATGCAAAAGTACTGTCTTATCTGGATGTTCTGAAAGAGCGTAAGCCAGTGGGTCAGCGAGTTGCCATTATTGGTGCAGGCGGTATTGGTTTTGATACAGCCGAATTCCTGAGTCATGAAGGAGAAAGTGGCAGTATCAATCCGGAAAAATTCTATGATGAATGGGGTATTGATACTGACTATGAAAATGTCGGTGGCTTAAAAGCTGCAAATGTAGAAAAACCGCAACGTGAAATTTATTTATTGCAACGTAAAGCCGCTTCAGTCGGCGCAAGTTTGGGTAAAACCACAGGCTGGATTCATCGTACTGGTTTAAAACACCGTGATGTAAAAATGATTGCGGGCGCCAATTATGAAAAAATTGATGATCAGGGCTTACATATAATCGTAAATGACAAACCTGCGGTACTAGAAGTCGATCACGTGATCATTTGCGCTGGTCAGGAATCTTATACCGCCATGTTTGATGAGCTAAAAGCGGCGGGTAAAAATGTGCATCTGATTGGTGGGGCGAAAGAAGCAGGTGAGCTGGATGCCAAACGTGCCATCCGTCAGGGTGCTGAATTGGCGGCGGTGATTTAATTTAAAAAGCCAAACTTTATTAACCTCTCCCTGACCCTTTCCTAAAAGGAGAGGGATAAATCGGTATAAAAAGTGTTATCTTCCTCTCCCTGAACGAGTTTAAAGTACTGCTTTAAACGAAGTGCAAGAGAGGGCTGGGGTGAGGGAGATTAATTTTTTAATAACAAAAAAGGAATTCAAAATGACCATCGAAAATACCAAAAAATCCATTGCACGCTGGCATGAGATGCTAGAAAGCCGTGATATGTCGATCTTGAATGAGCTGCTTGCTGAAGAAGTGGTATTTCGTTCGCCTGTGGCTTTTCAGCCTTATCCTGGAAAACAGTTGGTATTTTTTATTTTGACCAATGTCATTCAAGTCTTTGAAAACTTCACTTATCACCGTGAATTTATAAGTGAAGATGGTAACAATGTCGTACTTGAGTTTTCTGCCAATGTGGGCGATAAAAAACTAAAGGGAGTTGACATGATTCAGTTTAATGAAGAGGGTCAGATGATTGATTTTGAAGTCATGATTCGACCTAAGTCCGGACTTGAGGCCTTGGCTGTACAGATGGGCCAGCGGATGCAATCATTCCAAGCTAAAACTTAATTCGAACTATTGATTCAAGTCGGCATGAAATTTGTAAATCACAGCTAGTACAACTAGAGGGGGATGACAGATGAAAATGTTGCTTAAAAAATTGGGTCAGCTTTCCAGGGAATATCTGGATCGTTTCAGCGGAGCAGACGAGCCGACCCTGTATTACAATCCGAATGGTGTATTTTCGGGACTCATTGAACGCTTACCGCAGCTGCAACAAAAATATCGCCCTACGCCGTGGTTAGCTAATGCACACGCACATATTCTATATTTCGATTTAATTAAAAAACGTACCATTAAGCTGAAATATGACGCGCTTGAACAGCTGAAAATGTCAGATGGCGGAATTACCGGTATTGCCTGGTATGGACTGGATCTTCCTGCAAATACCCCTACCATTGTTTTATTGCATACGATAACCGGTTCTCCTGAATCGATGCGTGAACTGGTTCGTGATCTGCATAAACATACCGGTTGGCGTGTGGCATTGTGTTTACGCCGTGGTCATGCAGACTTACCCATGCCTGTGCCTAAAATGAACCTGTTTGGTTCAACTCAGGATTTGCGTGAGCAGCTCTTGTATATACAGGACAGATTTCCTCAGTCCGATCTCTATGGGGTTGGATCTTCTGCGGGTACGGGATTGTTAGTGCGTTATCTGGGCGAAGAAGGTGAACAAACCCCACTCAAAGCGGCTTTTGCCTTATGCCCTGGCTATAACACTGAAACCGGTTTTGCCAATGTGCATCCGTTTTACAGTAAAGTCATGGCCAAAAAACTGATTAAGCGCTTTATTCATCCTTATCAGGAAACCTGGCAGGTCTGCCCAAGCTGGAAACAGTTATTAGAAGTTAAAGATCTGTCTGAATTTGAAAAACTTTATTTTGAACTGGCCGGATTTGCGGATTATGCCAGTTATACTCAGGCAACCAATCCGATTTATGTGTTTGAAAGTGTCAAAATCCCACTGATGATTTTAAATGCGGAGGATGATCCGGTTTGTCACATCCGAAATTTAGAACCTTATAAAGAAAAAATTCGGGCGATGTCTAATATTATGGTGATTACCACCAAAAAAGGCAGTCATTGCGGCTTTTATCAGGGCTTGATGCAAACCGAATCTTGGGCTACCCGACTAATGGCAGACTATTTGATTCACTTATCTCGTGCACCGACAACAGTATCCGCTTAAAAAGTTCCAATAAAAAACCCAGCATCTGCTGGGTTTTTTGATGAATGATACTGTAATTAGTCAAGTGCTGGCATCGCTGCGGCAATTGCGTCAGCAACCGCATCATCCTCAGACTTGTTTTCTGGATTTGAATTGGTTTTAGGTGTGGTCGCAGCAGGCTTTGACGCAGGTTCTTCGCGGGTTTCAGGCACTGGTGCCGGCTCAGTAGTTTCTGGTTTTTTGATTTCACGACGGATTTCAGTCGTGGTGTTTTCAGTTTGCTCACGTTGAATTTCAACCGTTGGCGCTACTTCCTCTTCAATTGCCGCTGGCTCTACAGGTTCAAGCGGTTCAAATTGCGTTGGTTCTGGAGTCGAGATTTCAGATGCTGGAGTAACTTCTACTTGCTCTTCTTCTTTTGGTGCTTCTTTTTTTACACACGCAGTTAATGTCAGGCCAGTCAGGATTAGGGTGGAGATTAAAAGTTTCTTCATCATCATTGCATCAAACATAAAAGTGTGGAGTGGATACACTATTATAGCAGCAAAATGCAAGATAGAAATCATATGAACTTACTGTAATTTTTTATAGGAATTGCTGTTAGAATAGTCAATTGTTTATTGTTCTTTGAATTGATGCGGATTGACTTTGCTTTCTAGGTACAAGGTAAAGTAAAATTGCGCAACATTGCAGGCCGATTTAGGCTCGATTGTACGAGAAACCCAATGACCCATTTTATTTTCGTTACTGGTGGTGTAGTTTCATCACTAGGTAAAGGTATTTCAGCTGCTTCTGTTGCTGCACTTTTAGAAGCTCGTGGTTTAAAAGTGACCATGGTAAAAATGGATCCATACATTAATGTCGATCCAGGGACAATGAGCCCATTCCAGCATGGTGAAGTTTTTGTTACAGAAGATGGTGCTGAAACAGACTTAGACTTGGGTTACTACGAACGTTTCTTGCGTCGTGCGAAAATGACCAAACTAAATAACTTCACATCAGGCCGTGTTTACCAGGATGTTCTAAACAAAGAACGCCGTGGTGACTATCTAGGCGGTACTGTTCAAGTTATTCCACACATTACTGACAATATCAAAGAGCGTGTACTTCGTGCAGGCGAAGGTTATGACGTTGCGATCGTAGAGATCGGCGGTACTGTAGGTGACATTGAATCTCTCCCATTCATGGAATCTGTACGTCAGTTAATGGTTGAACTTGGTCATAAACGTACCATGTTAATGCACTTAACGTTACTCCCATACATTAAGTCTGCAGCAGAATTAAAAACCAAACCAACACAGCACTCTGTTAAAGAACTCCTGTCGATTGGTATTCAGCCAGACATTCTCATCTGTCGTACAGAGTACGATGTAGATGCAGATACGACGCGTAAGATTGCATTATTTACCAACGTTGAAGCACGTGCCGTTGTGGTATGTAAAGACGCACGTTCGATCTACCAGATTCCACGTACATTCTACGAACAAAATGTTGATGATTTAATCTGTGAACGTTTTGGTTATAACGATCTTCCTGAAGCTGATTTAACAGATTGGGATAACGTTGTAGAAGCATTACTGAACCCTGAATACACCGTACGTGTTGCAATGGTCGGTAAATACGTTGAACTTCCAGATGCTTACAAATCTGTCAACGAAGCACTTTTACATGCGGGTATTCAAAACCGTGTGAAAGTTCAGATTGACTACGTAAACGCTGAAGAGCTTGAAGGCCAAGATGTAGCAGAAGTATTGAAAGATGCTGATGCGATTCTAGTTCCTGGTGGTTTCGGTGAGCGCGGTACTGAAGGCAAAATGAAGGCGATTCAGTTCGCACGTGAGAACGGTGTGCCGTTCCTCGGTATTTGCTTGGGTATGCAGTTGGCTGTGATCGAATACGCACGTAATGTTGCTGGTATTGCAGACGCGACCTCGACTGAATTTAACCGTTCAACCAAATCTCCATTGATTGGTTTAATTACTGAATGGTTAGATGAGCGTGGTGAAGTTCAGCAACGTTCTGCTGATTCTGATCTGGGTGGCACGATGCGTTTAGGCGCGCAAAAATCTGAACTGGTTGCAGGGACTAAAACTGCAGAAGTTTATGGTTCTGAAGAAATCATCGAGCGTCACCGTCACCGTTACGAGATGAACAACCGTTATATCCCAGTGCTGGAAGAAAAAGGCATGAAGATTTCTGGTTATTCTCCGGTACAGCATTTGGTAGAAACTGTTGAAATTCCTGCACATCCTTGGTTTATTGCAGTACAATTCCACCCGGAATTTACCAGCTCGCCACGCGATGGTCACCCATTGTTTGCCGGTTTCATTGATGCTGCGAAAAAGCAGTACCAAAAAACCAAATAATCGGTGCGTAGGACACAACTAGGGAAGTTTAAATGTCGCAATTAAAACCACAAGAAATTGTACGTTTGGGCGATATACAAATGGCAAATCATTTGCCATTTGTATTATTCGGCGGAATGAATGTACTTGAATCTAAAGACCTGGCTTTTGAAATCGCAGAGACTTATGTCGATATCTGCACACGTTTGGGCATTCCTTATGTGTTCAAAGCCAGCTTTGATAAAGCCAACCGTTCAAGCCTGAACTCTTTCCGTGGGCCTGGCCTGGAAAAAGGTCTCGAGTGGTTAGCTGACATTAAAAAACACTTTAATGTACCGATCATCACCGATGTGCATGAGCCGTACCAAGCGGCTCCTGTTGCAGAAGTGGCAGACATTATTCAATTGCCAGCTTTCTTAAGCCGTCAGACGGATCTTGTTGAAGCAATGGCAAAAACCGATGCGATCATCAACATCAAAAAAGCCCAGTTCCTGGCTCCACACGAAATGCGTCATATTTTGCATAAGTGTCTGGAAGCCGGAAATGACAAGCTGATCATTTGTGAACGCGGTTCGGCATTTGGCTATAACAATCTGGTTGTAGACATGCTGGGCTTCGACATCATGAAAGAAATGAATGTCCCGGTGTTCTTTGATGTAACCCATGCCTTACAAACCCCAGGCGGCCGTGCAGATTCTGCCGGTGGTCGTCGTGCGCAAATTACAACGCTTGCACGTGCGGGTATGGCAACGGGTCTTGCAGGCTTGTTCTTGGAAGCACATCCAGATCCGGAAAAAGCCAAGTGTGATGGTCCATGTGCGCTGCGCATGTCTCAGCTTGAGCCGTTCCTGGCACAGCTAAAAGAATTGGATACCTTGGTTAAAGGTTTCGAAAAGTTAGATACACACTGAGTTTATCACTCTTGCGCTGCCGTATAGGCAGCTCATATTAATCAACTGAGGAATAGTTCATGAGCCAAATCGTTGACATTCGTGCACGTGAAATTTTGGACTCTCGTGGTAACCCTACCATCGAAGCAGACGTAATCTTAGCATCTGGCGTAGTTGGCCGTGCATGTGCACCATCTGGTGCTTCAACTGGTTCTCGTGAAGCTTTAGAACTTCGTGATGGCGATAAAGCGCGTTACTTAGGTAAAGGCGTTAAAACTGCGGTAAATAACATAAATACGTTAATCCGTGACGCTTTGGTCGGTAAATCAGTATTCGAACAAAAAGACATCGATAACACGATGATCGCGCTTGACGGTACTGAAAACAAAGAAAAACTAGGTGCAAACGCAACTTTGGCAGTGTCTTTGGCTGCTGCTCGCGCTGCTGCTGAAGAAAAGAAAATTCCTCTTTTCCAATACATCGCAGATCTTCGCGGTCAAACGATTCTAACCATGCCTGTACCAATGATGAACATCATCAATGGTGGTTCACATGCAGACAACAACGTCGATATTCAAGAATTTATGATTGAGCCAGTAGGCTTCACTTCATTCTCTGAAGCGCTACGTGCCGGTGCTGAAATCTTCCATTCACTTAAATCAGTTTTAAACAAAAAAGGTTTAAACACTGCGGTAGGTGATGAAGGTGGTTTTGCACCGAACTTACGTTCAAACGAAGAAGCAATTACGGTTATTCTTGAAGCAATTGGTCAAACTGGCTACAAAGCAGGTTCTGACATCATGCTTGCGCTTGACTGTGCATCTTCAGAATTCTACAAAAATGGTCAATACATTCTTGCGGGCGAAGGCAACAAAGCGTTCACAAGCAACCAGTTCTCTGACTATTTAGCAGGTCTTGTAAACCAGTACCCAATTATCTCGATTGAAGATGGTCTGGACGAATCTGACTGGGAAGGCTGGTCTTACCTGACTTCAATTCTTGGTGACAAGATCCAGTTGGTAGGTGATGACTTGTTCGTAACGAATCCGAAAATCCTGCAGCGTGGTATCAACGAAAAAGTGGGTAACTCTATTCTGATTAAATACAACCAGATCGGTACCTTGACTGAAACTTTAGATGCCATCTACCTTGCGAAAGAAAATGGTTACTCTACGGTAATTTCACACCGTTCAGGCGAAACTGAAGATTCAACGATTGCTGATCTTGCAGTAGGTACAGCAGCGGGTCAAATCAAGACGGGTTCACTTTGCCGTTCTGACCGTGTAGCGAAATATAATCAATTACTTCGTATTGAAGAATTGACTAATGCTGCATATCGCGGTAAAGCTGAGTTCAAAGGTTTGAACTAAGCGACTTATGTCAATGTTAAATGTATTCGACTCGACTGCGAGTAAAGTACTGTTGGGCCTTGCGATCATTTTGATCGCAGGGTTTCAATATTTATACTGGTTTGGTGAAGGTGGTTATCATGATCATCAGCAACTGACCCAGAAAATCCAACAACAAATGGAATTGAATGATGAGCTAAAAGAGCGTAATCGCGTTCTGGCAGCAGAAGTTTATGATTTGAAGAATGGTATTGAAGCCATCGAAGAACATGCGCGTTTAGATCTTGGTCTGATTAAGCCACGCGAAACTTTTATTCAAATGAGCACGATCAGTACTCAATATAAACCGATCTATCTTAATCCTAATTCTAAAGTAGACCTGCGAACCAATGAGTCAGCTGAAGCACCAACCACACCTTAAACTTTGGGTCATTCTTCCAGCTGCAGGTTCCGGTAGCCGTTTCTCTAAAACAGAACTGAAACAATATCAGATGATTCAAGAGCGAACTGTTCTTGAACATACGGTGGCTCGTCTGAATCACCTGCCTTTGATGGGTTATGTCCTGGCGATTGGTGCACAGGACAACGTGGCAAAAATGCTGCCATTTTCCAGTCAAGAGAAAGCCCATTTCTGTCTGGGCGGTGCCGAGCGGGTGAATTCCGTGTTAAATGCACTCACGTATTTATCTCAAATCGCTTCTGAAGATGAGTGGGTGCTGGTACATGACGCGGCGCGTCCCTGTGTCGGTCTGGATTGTCTGCAACAGTTAGTCAATACGGCGATTACAAATGATCAGGCTGCGATTCTGGCGATTCCAGTAAGAGATACACTTAAGCGTGTAGTAACCAATTTTGATATTGAGGAAACAGTGGATCGCTCAATGCTATGGCAGGCACAAACACCACAAATGGCCAAGCTAGGTGTGTTGAAACGGGCGATTGAGCAGGCTTTGCAAGATGGTGCTACGATTACTGATGAAGCCAGTGCGCTGGAACATATCGGCGAACAGGTGAGTGTAGTACAAGGGCGTTCCGATAATATTAAAATTACCTATCCGGACGATCTGGAACTGGCCAAGCTGATTTTACAGGCTCAGGCTTAAAAATATATTCAAATAATATTTAAATAAAAGCAGAATAAATCTGGCTATAGCGATCTATTCGCTATAGCTTTCACTTATAATTTTGCCATCATTCTTTTTCACCTTTTGGCCAATGATACCTTCACAGCAGTATCGGTTTTTACGTCACTCTTTGCGTGATGGACGTAGTATTAACCCGCAAGATTCATCTCGATGGACCAAGTTGCACCTTGATCCCTGGTTATTGTGCTTTCTAGTTCTCAATGCAATCCTGGGTTTAATGGTGGTGTATAGCGCGACATCCGAAGACTCTGGCATGGTGGTGCGTCAGGCGATCAGTTTTGGAATTGGTTTTGTGCTGCTGTTTATCTGTGCGCAGATTCCACCGAAAGTCTATCAGGCGATTAGTCCATACCTGTATGCCTTCGGGATCTTCATGCTGCTTCTGGTCTTTGTGATTGGTGAAAAACGTTTGGGTGCAACCCGCTGGATTACCTTGCCAGGGGTGGGAAGCATGCAACCGAGTGAGGTGATGAAATTTGCCATGCCTTTGATGATGGCATGGTATTTTGCACGTAAGCCATTTCCTCCCAAATTTTTGCATATTGTCGGGGCTTTGATTCTATTGGGCGTACCATTTGTTTTGGTGGCACTTCAGCCTGACTTGAACATTGGCTTGGTAATTCCTGGTATTTTTGTTCTATTTTTAAGTGGGATGTCGTGGCGTTTGATTGGTGGTGCAGCAGCGGCGGTAGCTGTGGCAGCTCCGGCTGCATGGATGTTCGTGCTACAAGAGTATCAAAAAAAACGTATTACCACGTTATTTGATCCGGAATCGGATGCCTTGGGTGCAGGCTGGAATATCATCCAGTCCAAAATTGCGATTGGTTCAGGTGGTTCCACGGGCAAAGGCTATACTGAAGGTACCCAATCACATTTAGGTTATCTGCCTGAACATCATACTGACTTTATTATGTCGACTTATGCCGAAGAATTCGGTTTTATCGGCGTTTTCCTGCTGTTTAGTTTATTCACTGCCATTATTATTCGCTGTCTGATGATTGGTTTAAACAGCTTTCATAACTTTGGCCGTTTATATGCTGGAGCCATGGGACTGACTTTCTTCTTCTTTGTATTTTTAAACTCAGGCATGGTGAGCGGGATTTTACCTGTAACTGGAGATCCATTACCGCTCATGAGTTATGGTGGAACGGCAGTGATTTCCATGCTGGCCGGGATGGGCATTGTGATGTCGATTCATACTCATCGATAAGTCATTCTAAAAGTCGGACTGGTTCCGGCTTTTTATATACTTAAAATAAGTTGTTTTAAAAATCCTGTTTTGGCCAGAAGAAAAAAGAAGAATATTTTAGAATTCGTATGAAATTAAAAAGCCCTCAAATGAGGGCTTTTTAATTTCATACTTTAACTGAGAAACCAGGTGTAATAACCCCAGATCATTAAAGGCCATGCTAGGAAAGGGCTAAACAACCATTTCCAGAACCAGTGGCGCGGCATAAAGCCAACACCATGGACAAAGCCTCCAGAAATACCAATCATGATATACATCATGGCACTATGGCTATATTCACCGTTGGCATCCAGCATTGCAGAAGGATGAACCAATAACACGGCTGCGAGAGGAAAAGCCAATAGGCAGGAAATCATCATCGCAAATTTGTTTGGTTTCTTGTCTACAACGGTTTTCTCAAGCGCAGCTTCGGTCATGTTTTATTCCTCATCCAGGTCTTGGTGTTGTTCCATGTAAATGGCAGCAATCACACTGGCAAAACATGCCATCAGTACACCCAGAATCCAGGCAAAATACCACATAGTTGTCTCTCCTTAAGACATAGCCTTAGTACAGGCTATGTGAATTATCTTCAATGTGTTTGTTGGTAATCACGCCCCACATCTTGTAGTAACACCAGGTGGTATAGATCAGGATCAGTGGAACAAAGATACATGCAGCAACGGTCATGACTGTTAAGGTATTTTTACTAGATACCGCATCCCACATGGTCAGACTTGCAACCGGGTTAATGCTTGAAGGCATCAGGAAAGGAAACAGGGCAAAACCAGCAGTCAGGATGGCACCGATGACAGCCAGAGATGAACCCAGGAAGCTCAAGCCTGCTTTGTTTTTACTAGCTGCCAAGACAATGATCAAGCCACCCAAAATGCCGGCAATTGGAGCAGCCATTGTGATTGGATACGTCGAGTAGTTATTCATCCAGCCTGGATTGGCATTGGTCAATACTTCTTTGGCCAGCGGGTTGGCAACACCATTGGTATCAAAAGGTGTAACTAAGGTATAGCCCTGAATGCCACCAAAATACAACCATGCACCGGCTGCCAGGAAAGTTGCTAAATACACTAGTCCCATGATTTGTGTTGCTTTGGCAGAACGTTGGCGTAGGTCACCATCAGTACGCAGCATTAACCATGCACCACCATGTGCACACAGCATCGATAAACTGACCAGACCACAGACAATCGCAAACGGATTCAGCAGGGCAAAGAAGCTACCAGTATAAGTAGAACGTACAGTTTCATCTAAAGTAAATGGTACACCCAGGAACATGTTGCCGAATGCCACACCGAAGACCAATGCAGGCACTGCACCACCAATGGCTAGACCCCAGTCCCATGAATTGCGCCATTTGGTATTTTCCAGTTTTGAGCGATAGTCAAAACCGACCGGACGCAGGAATAGGGCAAACAGTACCAGCAACAGTGCCCAGTACATGCCAGAGAAGGCGGTTGCATAGACCATTGGCCAGGCAGCGAACAAAGCACCGCCGGCAGTAATAAACCAGACCTGGTTACCGTCCCAATGCGGGGCAATGGTATTGATCGCTGCACGGCGCTCGCTATCATTTTTGCCCACAAATGGCATGATCGCCATGGAGCCCATATCGAAGCCATCGGTGAGGGCAAAGCCAATCAGCAATACGCCGACCAGCACCCACCAAATGATTTTTAATAATTCATATTCGATCATGCGTGAGTCTCCTCATTTGCCTTCTCTGCAGCTGCAAGCTTTTCAAAATGGTATTTACCGGTATGCAGTGAGCTTGGGCCAAGACGTGAGAACTTGATCATCAGATACATCTCGATAATCAGTAACACGGTATAGAATGCTGCCAATGCAAGGATTGAACCCCAGACATCACCTGTACTTAAGCTTGATGCTGAAAGATGCGTCGGTAATACCTCACCAATGGTCCAAGGTTGACGACCTACTTCTGCCACATACCAGCCAGTTTGCGCAGCAACCCAAGGCAGAGGAAGTGCAAATAATGCAAATTTCAATAACCATGGTTTGTTTTCAGCATTACGTTTTGCTACCGCAAAAGTTGCCAGTGCAAATAGAAGTAGCATCAAGAAGCCAGAAGCAACCATGGCACGGAAGGCCCAGAACAGACTTGGTACGTGTGGAATGGTATCTTTAGCAGCTGCTTTGATTTGCTCTTCAGAGGCATCAACGACATTTGGCGTGTATTTCTTCAGCAGCAGACCGTAACCGAGGTCTTTTTGGCTTTCTTCAAAAGCGGTTTTCAGTTCTGGAGACTGATCACCAGCACGTAATTTTTCCAGTTGCGAATAGGCCACCATACCATTACGGATACGCGCTTCATGCTGAACCAGCAGGTCCTTAATACCTGTAACTTGTTCAGTCGTAGAACGTGTAGCAATCAGACCCATTACATAAGGAATTTTCACTGCATAATCTGTAGTCATGGTTTCCTTATTCGGAATACCGAACAAAGTAAATGGTGCAGGTGCAGGGTGAGTATCCCATTCTGCTTCAATCGCTGCCAGTTTGGTTTTTTGTACATCGCCCAGCTCATAACCTGATTCATCACCCAGTAAAATCACTGAAAGTGTAGAAGCAAGCCCGAAGATGGCTGCAATGGCAAAAGAACGGCGTGCAAAAGGCAAGTCACGTTTTTTCAGCATGTAGTAACTTGAAATAGCCAGGACGAAGATGGCACCTGTGACATAACCTGCAGACACTGTATGTACGAATTTAACCTGAGCAACCGGGTTAAATATCAGAGCAGCAAAGTCCACCATTTCCATACGCATGGTTTCGTAGTTGAATACAGAACCAACCGGGTTTTGCATCCAGCCATTGGCGATCAGAATCCACAGCGCAGACATGTTCGAACCTAAAGCTACCAGCCAGGTCACTGCCAGATGTTGCACTTTGGACAGGCGATCCCAGCCAAAGAAGAACAAGCCAATAAAGGTCGATTCAAGGAAGAAGGCCATCAAACCTTCAATCGCCAGCGGTGCACCAAAAATATCACCGACATAATGCGAGTAATAAGCCCAGTTGGTTCCGAACTGGAACTCCATGGTCAGGCCTGTGGTTACCCCTAAGGCAAAGTTAATACCAAACAGTTTTCCCCAGAACTTGGTCATGTCTTTATAGATTTCTTTGCCGGAAATCACATAGGTGGTTTCCATAATGGCAAGCAAAAAAGCCAAGCCTAAAGTCAGTGGAACAAAAATAAAGTGATACATCGCGGTCATGGCGAACTGGAACCGCGAGAGATCGACCACGCTTTCAGAAATCATCAACGTGTCTCCTGGATTTGGGAAGGATTGCCGGCGATACGCTCGGCGACTTGGTTGTCAAAATTTTTAGGAATCGTAGGTGCATCAAACCAGATATTTTTAATGATCATCAGTAAAATAACCTTGATAATTAAAATGGCAGTTATTTCTCTAACTACTCTCTGGTTTAGATTTTTGGGAACTAAGCTCATTCGACTAAGCCTGTTATATGACTTGTTATATATTATTAATCTATTGTAACTAAAAAATAAATAGACGATACAGTTTAAATAAATATATATTTATAAGTATTTGAAAATAATAAATATATATTTATATGAGTTAAAATTTATTCTAAATATTTTTTATTATTTTATGTAATTTTATTGGTTTTTAAATCCGACTAAAATGCTTATATTTATATATTTTAATGTAGATTATTTTGGTTGGATTAATATTTTTTCTATTTTTTAATCTGATTAAAATGCTTGGTTTTAAAATGAAGAATAAAATTAATCAAACTAAATTGGTTGGTTTTATAAGAGTTGAATATCAGTATCACAATCTTTCTCATCATATTTATACTGATAAAAACACGCCAAAAAAAGAACATGCTGGAGGCATGTTCTTTTTAAACTTTGTGAGGGAGACTGGTCTTAGAAGTCGTAACGCATGCCTAGAGAAAGACCGGTTGCATCTTCACCGCGTGTACCGCCTACGTTGTTTGTACGCGCTTGTGCCCATGGTGTTAAGTTTGAATTTTCATCATTTAGTACAGTTGCCAGGTTTGCATATACACGTACTGTTTTGTCTAAACGGTGTTCAACACCAAGTGCCAATAATGTTGCATTCGCATCATCTGCATCTACATCACGTTGGAACACTTGACCACGTAGATATGTTTTTGGTGCAAATTTATAGTCAGCTGCTACACCAAATACTTGTGCATCTGGGTTTGCTTCAGAATTATCATGTTGAAGGAATTGGTATAAACCGCCCAGATTGAATTCAGGAGTGATTTTGTAGGCACCAGCAATACGGAAACCATCGCGTTCGCCACGACCTGCATCTTCTTCATAATGTTCATAGGCAGCAGCAAAATCAACTTTACCTTCTTTATAGGTTAAGGCGAGGTCGTATGCTTTATCATCGCGATTATCTTTATTGGTAGTAGTTGTGGTTCCCGGTACGACTACTGTTACTGGACCATTCACAGTTTCAATTACAGTAGTTTTTGGTGAAGACGTTGACACGCTATCAGGGCTATTACCTTCGTGTAAAGAAAGTGCTGCTAAAACATTAAAGCCGCCACCAAACTTAGGTGATTTATATTCAATGGTATTGTTATTACGTTCATCAAAACGCAAGTTGCCAGCACGTGTGACGTTACGAACATCACCGACCATATCACCAAAGAAGTTGACCGGGCCACGTGCTACTTTGAATGGGCTGTCAAAACGGCCGATACGCGCTTGACCGAAATCACCTTTTAAACCAACAAAAGTATCGCGAGTTGCAAATTCAACATCATCGTTTGCAGAACCACTTGCAAAGTTAATTTCCTGTTCGATTTGAGCAAAAGCCGTCATGCCATTTTCTAATTGTTGTTCAGCTTTAAAGCCAAGGCGTGACGCGTTTGATGATAAAGCAACTTCATTATAGTCTTTACCATCATCCAGATAATCTAAAGAAACGTGTGCACGACCATAAATTTTAACGTCAGCAGCAGCTGCCATGACTGGTGTTAAAATTGTTGCCCCAATTGCTAATGCAGATAACGTTTTTTTCATGTGTTGCTCCAATAAAGACTTTTTATTCATCGTCTTAAAACAAGTTTCAGTCATGTGTTGAAACATGTACCGCTCTATTGGTGCCAAGTATCGATTACAAATAAGACAGTAAGATTAAGGAAATATTTCAAATCTGTTAAATGTTGTATTTTGTAAGTTTTGTAATATTACACATTCAATTTTTTGTATTTAAAGATAATTTGGTTGCTATTATCTTAATGATTCGCATTTATTTCTAAAGTTTTATGCTTTAAGTAGAATAAAAAAATGGAGCCGAAGCTCCATTTTTTTATTCAGTTAAACTTAAAGTGCAGCTTTGATTTTTTCAGCCAGCGCTTTAATTTTTTCCTGATCACCCATCTGGGCAGCATGTTTGCCCAGATTGTGCAAAGAGGTAGGAACCAGATGGAAATGTACGTGTGGTACGGTCTGACCCGCTGCGGCACCTGATAATTGCATCAGCACGATACCGTCCACACCTAAACCTTTTTCAATGGCTTTTGCAACTTTCTGTACGATCTGAATCGTATAGGCTGCAGCTTCAGGGGGTAGATCCAGTAAAGTGATCGCCGGTGTTTTCGGAACAACCAGGGTATGACCTTCTGCCTGAGGCATGATGTCCATAAATGCAAGAACCTGGTCATCTTCATACACTTTTATCGCAGGAAGTTCACCGCGTAGAATTCGTGCAAAAATATTCTGATCATCATAAGTCATAAGTACATTCCTTGAGCGTCATTAAACTGAATTATTTACAGTTCAATTCTTTCTGACGATCTTTGATCGCGTCAAGACGTTGTTGCTCTTTTTCCGAGAATTTTGGCTTGGTTGTATAGCAATTGTCATTACCAAACTTGGCTTTTGCTTCAGGATCTTTGAAACAGAAACCTTTAGACGCATAAATCACGTCATGATCATTTTTCAATTTTTTGCACTCTTGTTCAGATGCAAGAACCGATGTTGAAGCCCCGAACAAAGTTGCAAAGCCAATCACTGCTGCAACAAAAAATTTTTTCATGAGAGTTTCCTCTGGGTTAACCACTATATGTGCCTGCCTATATAGTCACAATATGAGGTTTCGTTATCATTATTCAATGGCGAGATATTACTCGATGGTAATATTACTCCATGATTCATACATTTTCACAGCACTGGAAAAATCACTGTTTTTATCCGACAGGTCGCTGGCTGCCTGAATCAGATTCTGGGTTAAAGATAACACAGGTGCAGAAAGTTTGGCTTCACGCGCAAGGTCGATTGCGATACCTGTATCTTTGGCCAAGAGTGGCAGGGCAAAGGTTACAGGAAAACTGCGGTTTAAAATACGCTGTGGCAATACGGTTTCAGTCACCATGCTTTTACCACTTGAAGCATTAATACAATCCAGTGCTTCATGCAGGTTTACCCCATGCGCTTTCAAGGTAGTAAAGCCCTCAGCAACGGCACACAGGTTTACAGCCATTAACATATTATTTACGGCCTTCACTGCAAAACCTGCGCCAGATTCACCGACATGCTTGATCAGCTTGCCAAATGCCTGCATTGCAGGAAGGGCTTTTTCATAGCCCTCTGCATTACCACCCACCATCACGGTTAAAGTGCCATTTTCAGCACCAACGGTTTGGCCACTGACCGGTGCATCCAGAAAGATTACCCCATGTTCAGCCAGTTGTGCTGCCAGTTTTTGGGCAGAATCTGGTACACCACTGGTGCAGTCGACCCAGACTGAACCGGATTTAAGCGGTAAATTTTCCAGAAGTTGTTCTACATCAGCGCTGGTGGGCAGGCAAGAAAAAATCACATCTGCCTGTACGGCCTGTTCCAGTGTGACGGCTTGGGTGCCATATTCGGCAGCATGCTCTTCAGCCTTGTTAAAGCTGCGGTTCCAGACATAGACCGTATCAAAATGCTTGGGCAAATGTGCAGCCATACGAAAACCCATTGCACCTAAGCCGATAAATGCCACTGATTGAATCATGCTGTACCCTCTGAATATGTTTAAATCTATTGATAATTTTTAATATTTTTCTGGTGCGAGAAATCTGCTTTAAGCATCAAGACGTGTGGAGCGCTGCACCAGCCAGGTCGTCATTTTTGGCCAGAATGTATTGGCTGTTTTCTGGTTCGACATGAGTCCAAGATGACCACCCGGTATAAGAGTAAACGTCTTATCCTGGCTACTTGTCAATTCCATCAAAGGCTTAGCTGACTGTTCTGTGACAATCTGGTCGGTTTGACCTGCACCTACCAATAGGGAGCAGCTGATATTTTTAAGATCAACAATACGACCATCTAAAGTGATAGAACCGTATTTTAAAGGATTTTGCAGCCATAAATGCAGAACCATGTCCTGATTAATCCCGCCCGGATAATCGATCATCTTGTTCAGGAAATTCCCCATGGTGGCATGTTCATAGACATCTTCGACATGATCCAGATTCAGCAAAAACTGCTTCTGGCTTTTGAGCCAGCCAATCGGATCAAGTAATTTAAAGCCCAAGGCATTTACAATACCCGGCGTATGAATATATTGCTTCGGGATCAGTCCTTGATGAATGGCTTGTTGCAAATTCTTATTTTTAGAAATCAGTTTATTGGTCGTAGAAAAAAGTTTGCCGACACGTCCTGACGCATAACTGTCGATAGGACTGCCCACCACGATCAGATTCTTGACATGTTCAGGCGAATGCAGGGCTGTATAGAGCGTGACAAACACCCCAGCCATACTCCACCCGTGTAAGGAAATGAACTGACTGCCTGAATGCTTGCAGATGGTTTCAATGGATTGAGGAATGGCTGCATCGATAAAAGATAAAAAATTCAGGTGACGGTGCTTAAAGTTAAAGCGTTTCCATTCCACCAGATAGACATCAAAACCGCTATGCTGAAAATGCTTGACCAGAGAGCGATAAGGATACAGATCATAGATATCCATATTAATGGCTAACGGTGCGATGAAAACCAGAGGCTCCTTATATTTTTTCTCAGGTGAAGCGTAATAACGAATCTTGCAAAACTCGGTGCCGGCAATATATTCAAAAGGGGTTTTTTGCGACAGGATCAGTGAGGAGGCATTAAACACCCGGGTGCTGAGGTGTTTCAATTTTTTTTGCTGGCGCTGAAAGTTTTGTTTTAACTGAATCATGTAAATAAAATATCCGTATCCGCGGGAGGATTGATCGAAGTCTAAGCAATAATCGCTTATTATGCCTTGACCTGAAATAGCTTAGGCGCTCAAAATGTTGGCAAATTTTTACAAAAGGCAGCCTGAGGGCTGAGGTAAAGCGATGAGCCAGCAAGACGATATTTCTTACCAATTAGAAACTTTAGCCATTCGTACCGGTCATACCCGCACTTTTGAAGGTGAGCATGGCGAACCGATTTTTCTAACATCGTCTTTTGTGTATGAAAATGCTGCAGAAGCCGCAGCTAAATTCTCAGGCCAGGAGCCGGGCAATATCTATTCTCGCTTTACCAATCCGACCGTTGCCATGTTTGAAAAGCGTCTGGCTGCACTTGAAGGTGCAGAGCGCGCCGTCGCCACCAGTTCGGGTATGGCAGCCATTATGGCAGTGATGATGGCTTTTTTAAAAGCGGGTGATCATGTGATCTGTTCACGTGCTGTCTTCGGCTCTACGGTTTCCATGTTTGAAAAATATGTCGCAAAATTTGGCGTCAGCGTTGATTTCGTTGATTTGACCGATCTTGATGCATGGAAAAATGCCATCAAGCCTGAAACAAAAATTCTCTTTGTTGAATCTCCATCGAATCCTTTAGCGGAAGTAGCCGATATACAGGGACTCGCTGATATTGCGCATGCCAATGATGCTTTACTGGCGATTGATAACAGCTTCTGTACACCGGTGTTACAACAACCAATCAAATTTGGTGCAGACCTGGTAGTGTATTCTGCGACTAAATATCTGGATGGTCAGGGCCGCGCCTTGGGTGGTGCTGTCGTAGGTAATCACAAGTTACTAGAAGAAATCTTCGGCTACGTGCGTACCACAGGCCCGTCAATGAGCCCATTCAATGCTTGGGTCTTCCTGAAAGGCTTGGAGACACTACGTTTGCGTATGCGTGAACATTCAGCAAGTGCTCAGCAACTGGCTGATTTTTTGAATCAGCATCCAAAAGTAGAAAAAGTATATTATGCGGGCCTGCCTGAGCATGTCGGTCATGAACTGGCAGCAAAACAGCAGAGCGGTTTTGGCGGTATTGTGTCTTTTGAAGTCAAAGGTGGCCGTGAGGAAGCGTGGACTGTCATTGACAATACCCAGTTTATCTCGATTACCGGTAATTTGGGCGATGTGAAATCGACCATTACCCATCCGGCAACCACGACACATGGTAAATTGTCGCCTGAAGCCAAAGAAGCTGCCGGTATTCGCGAAGGTTTGATTCGCGTATCTGTTGGTTTGGAAGAGATTGGTGATATTATCCAGGATATTCGTCGCGGTTTAGACCTGATTTAATTTTATAAATTTATGTTCGGAGATATTTATGAACATTAACATGTTGATGCAGCAAGCTCAGCGCATGCAGAAAGAAGTTGAAAACAACGTAAAAAAAGCCAAAGAAGAGCTTGCGCAAACTGAAGTGCATGCCGAGGCGGGTGGCGGTCTGGTGAAAGTAACCATGACTTGCCGTAACGTAGTGAAGCGTATCGAAATCAATCCTGAATTACTTCAGGATGATCCAGACATGATCGAAGACCTGATTGCAGCAGCAATGAATGATGCAGCACGTCAGGCAGAAGTGGTATCTGACGAAAGAATGAAAGCAGCGAACTCAGGTATGGGTTTACCGCCTGGTCTTGCAGGTATGTTCTAAGGAAGAATGCGCAATGTTTAGTGATCGTTTTGATCAACTCGTTCAAGCATTACGCATTTTGCCAAGCGTTGGGCCGAAATCGGCTCAACGTATGGCATTGCATATGATCATGAAAAATCGTGAGGGTGCTATTGGTCTGGCACATGCACTGACTGAAGCCACCAATCACATTCATGAATGTTCAGTCTGTCATTCTCTGACCGAAGATGAAGTCTGCAATATCTGTACTTCGCTGGATCGCGATGATGAGTTGCTCTGTGTAGTGGAATCACCTGCAGATGTCATGGCGATTGAGCAAAGTGGCAGCTTCAGAGGTAAATATCATGTATTGGGCGGGCATCTGTCACCACTCGATGGTATTGGACCAGAAGAAATCGGTATTCCCTACTTATTGCATCGTTTGGCCAATGGTCAGGTGAAAGAAGTGATTCTGGCGACCAATGCCACGGTAGAAGGACAGGCCACGGCGCATTATCTGGTTGAGGCCAGTAAACATTTGCCGATCCAGATGACCCGAATTGCCCAGGGCGTACCGCAAGGTGGTGAGCTGGAATATGTCGATAGTCATACCTTGAGTCAGGCAGTACATAACCGGATGCGCATGAAGTAAGTTAAGCTTAAATATCTTGTTAGTTTTAATATAAAAAAGATATTAATTAGAATATAAAACCTGATAAGTAAGCGCCATTTTTTAGGAAATAGGGCAGAATTGGCGTTATTTTTTATACAAAAATTCTATAGATCAGTTAATATGGATCTATCGAGAATCTAATCTTAGACTCAGTTCTATGTTTCAATTTATTCAACATCAAAACGACTTAACTCATGTACTGAAGCTGATGGATCAGAATTCAGTGTATGGGCTGGATACCGAGTTTATCAAGGTTGATACCTTATGGCCTAAGCTGGGTGTTTTTCAGATTAACGTAGACAACAAGGTCTATTTGTTGGATGGAACCACGCTGGATCTGACTGAGTTCCTTAATAAAATTTTTAACGCACAGCAGAATATTTTTCATGCCTGTAGTGAAGATATCGATCTGATCTATCACTATACCCAGAAGAAATCGCTGAGTAATGTGTTTGATACCCAAGTTGGCATGTCATTTTTGGGGCATGGTCTGCAAGTCAGCTATCAAAATGCATTGAAGCAGATGCTGGAAGTCGATATCGAAAAAGACCAGACCCGTTCTGACTGGCTGGCGCGTCCACTCAGTTCCGAACAGTTGCTGTATGCTGCCAATGATGTGCATTATCTGGTGCAACTGTCAGAGAAAATTAAACAGGATCTGGATTCGAAAGATCTGCTGGATTTTGCCTTGCAAGATTGCCGTTTTCTGACTCAGGAAATTGGCGAAGATACCCCAACCGCCTTGTTGTATCAGGATGTCGGCAATTACCGGCATTCACGCCGTCAGCTGATGCAATTGCAGCAATTGATGGTCTGGCGCGATCAGATTGCCAAGGCACTGAATCAACCACGCAGTTTTATTTTAAAAAATGCCAGCATGATTGATCTGGTGGAAAAGTTCCCGCGCAATAATTTCCAGCTGAGTCATGTGAAAGACATTCGTTCGAATGTGGTTCGTGAGCATGGAAAAACCATTTTAGATTTACTGAAATTCCTGCCGGAGCCGGAAAATTGGCCTTTACGTCTGGCACGTCCAATTCGCCATTCTTCCAAAGATATCGGTGAAAAAATTGATTCAGTTATTCAGAACGTCGTCAATGAAACCTCAATTCCGAAAGAAGTCCTGATGCGTAAGAAATGGCTGAATGCCTTGTATCAGCATGTGGTTTTCCATAAGGACGAGCAGGATCTGCCGGATTATCTGCTTGGCTGGCGCTATGAGTTATTGACTCAGCCACTGATTCAGGTATTGCATCAGGATGAATCTTATCTGTCTACCCAGATGAAAGTCAGCGAGTGATTGGCTACAGGATTGGTTAAAGAAAAAGCAATTATACAAAATCACGACTGATGCATGAGACGTGGCTAATGTTTCTGTCTTTTTTTTGATGTATCCTTGCGGTTGTTTTTCCAGAAAAGTCGTTTGAAATATGCAAGTGTCTATCTACAAATCCAGTAAAAAAAGTGAAATGTATCTGTATGTGGCGCGTCCTGCGAATGAAAGCGAAGCTGAAACATTCGAACCTTTAAGTGTATTGACTGAAGCAGTACAGGCAGCATTTGGACGTGCGACTTTTGTCATGCATCTTGAATTAAGCGAATCACGTAAACTGGCACGTGCCAATGTCTTGCATGTTATGGATTCTATTGAAACCCGCGGTTTCTTCCTCCAAATGCCACCAAAAGGCTTGATTGATCCAAATGCGGTCGCACCAGAAGGTTTACGCGGTGCTTAATGTTAATTCAGGAGTTGTGAAATGAATGGTTATGTGGCTGTATTAGACTCAATTCCTGAACAGAGCATTGCCGTTGCAGTTTATCTGCTCGGCAGCCTGATTGCTTTATGGTGCTGGTATGGTGTAACCAAGCGTCTGCCTAAACCCATGGGCGGTTTTTTGTGGATTGTAGCCTTTGCCATTCTGTTGACACCGACGGTATCTGAGGGGGCGAATGCTTCTATTGCACCTGCGATCTTCGGTCTGTTATTTGGGGTGTTGACCAAAGAGCAATCCCTGGTTTGGATTAATGCGTCACTTATTTTATTTGTCATTGGGATCGGATCTGTGATTGGCTATTGCTGGTCGACTTATGTGTCGAACAAAAGCAATATTCGTGTTCACGAGAAAAGTTCACCGCTGTAAGTAAAAAATAAGGTTCAATCATGTCTGCTGATATTCAACAATTTTCAGGTACCGATCAGTACATCGCGACTGACAGTTTAAAACTTGCGGTGAAAGCTGCACGCAGTTTGCAAAAACCGTTGCTGGTCAAAGGGGAGCCGGGTACAGGTAAGACTTTACTGGCTGAGCAAGTTGCAGAAAGTCTGGGTTTGGAACTGATCACCTGGCACATCAAGTCTACTACCAAAGCACAGCAAGGTCTGTATGAATATGATGCAGTATCGCGCTTGCGCGATAGCCAGTTGGGTGATGACCGTGTCTATGACATCAAGAACTACATCAAGCCGGGCAAATTGTGGGAAGCATTTACCAGTGAAGAACGCTGTGTTCTGCTGATTGATGAAATTGACAAGGCAGACATCGAGTTTCCAAATGACTTGCTGCATGAACTCGATAAAATGTCGTTCTATGTGTACGAGACAGGCGAGACCATTACCGCAACTCAGCGCCCAATCGTGATCATTACCTCAAATAATGAAAAAGAATTGCCAGATGCTTTCCTGCGTCGTTGCTTCTTCCATTACATCGAATTCCCAGATGAAGCCACCATGCGTGAAATCATTGATGTGCATTTTGCCAATATCTCGACCACACTGGTGAATGAAGCCTTACAGGTTTTCTTTAAATTGCGCCAGATTCCGGGTTTAAAAAAACCACCTTCAACGTCTGAACTGATCGACTGGCTCAGTCTACTCATGGCTGACGACATGCCGGAAGATATTCTGCGCAATACTGATAAATCTAAAGCAATTCCACCTTTGTACGGTGCATTAATCAAGAATGAGCAAGATGTGCAGTTGCTCGAACGTCTAGCATTTATGTCACGTCGTTAAGGGAGAAACACGCATGTTTGTGCGACTGTTTTATACCTTACGCAAATACGGTGTACCGGTATCGACCCGCGAATTGATTGACCTGAATCAGGCAGTTGCTGCAGGTCTGGTCTTTGCCGATCAGGACGAGTTCTATCAGCTGGCCAAAACTGTAATGGTCAAAGACGAGCGCTATTTCGACAAGTTCGATCGCGCCATGAAAGACTATTTTGATGGTATCGCGACCTTTGATCTGGATGACTTGCTAAATCAGGTGCATAAGCTGCCCAAAGACTGGTTCGATCTCGAATTGCTCGAGAAGCATCTGACCCCGGAGCAGCGCGAAGAGCTGAAAAAGGCCGGATCGCTGGAAGAACTGATGAAAATGCTGGAAGAGCGTCTGCGCGAACAGCATAAAAAACATCAGGGCGGTAACAAGATGGTTGGTACCGGTGGCACTTCACCCTTTGGTGCCTATGGCGATCATCCCGAAGGTGTGCGTATTGGCGGGCCGGGGCGTAAGCGTTCTGCGGTGAAAGTCTGGGAGCAGCGTCAATACCGCAATCTGGATGATGAACAGATTTTGGGTAGCCGTCAGATGCAGATGGCATTGCGCCGTTTGCGTAAGTTTGCCCGTCAGGGTGCAGCCGAAGAGCTAGATATTGATGGTACGATTCGTGAAACGGCCAAGCAGGGCATTCTGGATGTACAACTGGTGCCCGAGCGTCGTAACCGCATCAAAGTTTTAATGCTGTTCGATGTCGGCGGTTCGATGGATGCGCATATTGCGCAGTGTGAAAAGCTGTTCAGTGCGGCGAAAACCGAATTCAAGACCCTGGAATATTTCTATTTCCATAACTGTCTCTATGACTATGTCTGGAAAGACAATATCCGTCGTTCCAGTTCACGCATGAATACCTGGGATTTGTTCAATACCTATGGCCGTGATTACCGCGTGATTGTGGTCGGTGATGCCAGTATGGCACCGTATGAGCTGAATTCTGTCGGTGGTTCTGTTGAATATATGAATGATGAGGCTGGGCAAGTCTGGTTGCAGCGTCTGCGTCAGCATTTTGATAAAACCGCCTGGCTGAATCCTGAAGAAGAAAAATACTGGCATTACACCCATACGATTGGTCTGATCCAGCAAATATTTGAAAATCATATGTTTCCAATGACATTAAAAGGCATTGAAGACATGACTAAATATCTGGCGCGTTAATTCCATTTATCTATAAGTGACTTTAGTTGGAGTTATTAGTGATTTAAAACAAATTATTCTAGTATAAAGTCACTCATTATCTTTTATTTAAAATCTCGGGCATGATTATGACTCATCAAATTAATGGTATTGCCTTACCCAATGAAGAGGGTTTTTTTGGTCAATATGGCGGTCAGTTTATTCCACCCGATCTGAAACAGGCCATGGATGATATTAATGTGGCCTATCAGGAAATTCGTCAGACTAAAGAATTTCAGAATGAATTGAAAGACCTATTTGCTCATTATGTCGGTCGTCCAAGTCCACTATTTCATGCCAAACGTCTTTCTGAACAGCTCGGTGGAGCCCAGATTTATTTGAAACGTGAAGATCTGAACCATACTGGCGCGCACAAGATTAATCATTGCCTAGGTGAAGCACTACTGGCCAAATATATGGGCAAGACCAAAGTCATCGCAGAAACTGGTGCCGGCCAGCATGGTGTTGCTTTGGCAACTGCATGTGCCTTGGTGGGTATTCCGTGTGAAATTCATATGGGGCAGGTGGATATCGAAAAAGAGCATCCAAACGTCGTCAAGATGAAAATTCTGGGTGCCAAGCTGATTTCTGTGACTCGCGGTACAGCCACACTCAAAGATGCAGTCGACAGTGCTTTTGAAGAATATTTGAAAGATCCGAAAAATTACATCTATGCTATCGGTTCGGTGGTTGGACCGCATCCATTTCCGATGATGGTTCGTGATTTTCAGTCGATTATTGGTGATGAAATTAAAGTTCAGGCCAATGAACGTTTTGGTGCAAATCCTGATTATGTCGTTGCCTGTGTCGGTGGCGGTTCTAATGCAGTGGGCGCATTCACTGCATTTTTAAATGAACCAGATGTGAAACTGGTAGGCGTTGAGCCGGCAGGTCATGGTCTGGATACTGACAAGCACTCAGCAACATTGACTTTAGGTAAACCGAGCCAGTTACATGGGATGGCCTGTTATGTGCTTGAAGATGAACAAGGCGAGCCATTGCCAGTGCATTCAATTGCTTCTGGTCTGGATTATCCGGGTGTGGGGCCGCAGCATAGCTTGCTTAAAGATTTGGGTCGGGTTGAGTATACGACTGCAACCGATCAGGAATGTCTGGATGCATTTATGACCTTGTCCCGTGTAGAAGGGATTGTGCCTGCACTAGAAAGTTCGCATGCGGTGGCTTGGGCAATTCGTGAAGCGGGTAAATTGCCAAAAGATACCAAAATTGTGGTGAACTTATCGGGTCGTGGTGATAAAGACTCAGATTACGTCGCAGAAAAATTAGGTCTAAACTGATTTTATTCAGAATGTTCATATAAAAAAATCCCGATACACGTACCGGGATTTTTTATGCATCAGATATAAAACTTTATCTTGGTGTCACTTAAGTGATCTTCAAATGCCTTAGAGAAAGCTAGATGATGTTTTAACCTGAGATATATTGCTGTAACTGTTCAATCAATTTACGTTGGTCATCCATGGCGGCCTTGACCAAATCCCCAATTGAAATCAGACCGATCAGTTTTTCATGTTCGACCACGGGTAAGTGGCGTAGGTGGCGTTCAGTCATCAGAGATAAACAGTCTTCTACGCTAGTAGCTGTATTTACGGTAATCACTTTAGAGGTCATGATCTCATTAACAGTGGTGTCGAATGAGGTTCTTTGCATCAGCGCGATTTTACGCGTGTAATCCCGCTCTGACAAAATCCCCACCACATTGTCTTCATGGGTTACCACAAGCGCCCCGATTCCTTTATCCGCCATCAAGGTGATGGCTTCTAAAACAGTAGAATCTGGACGGATGGTATAAATAGCTTGATGCATTTTTTCACTGAGCACCTGTGCCACATTGGTCATGCTTAATCATCCTTATTGGTTAATTTATTATTAATCCTAGAGTATGTATTCAACCTGAACATCTCTAAGTGTTTAGGTTTTAGTCTTTATAAATAGCATGTTATTTAAGCAATGTGCAGTCTTTGTTGCGAAAAAAACAGATGACGCATCTGTGCAGCAGTCAGTTTGAGTTTGGTTCCATTGGTGTTGAACAGGGCTGGCGTAACATTCAGTCGCGACAGGGTCGGCAATAATGCATTTTCAAAATCTTCAGAATTGATTTTACGCGGGATGTAATCCGGCCAATGCTGCTGGGCATAATTTTTAGCATCCAGCGGATTGAGCCAGAATGGGAAGATGCAGTCTTCCTGGTCACGCATCATCGCCCAGCCTTGGTGATATGCGCCCCATAGCTCGCCACAATTCATCAAAGATTTAAGCATCGTGATCTTTAACAGAAAGTTTTTGCAGATCGGATCAAATTGAATAATTTTTCGTGGTTTCATTAGAATAAAGTGCTATTGGAGTTCAGGCTCTATTCTAGAAACTTTATATGAAATTACTGTTTCAGCTTTGCAAGGATTCGTAAGAAAATATGTATTGATTGCTACTTATTGAAAAAAGGGCATAAAAAAACGCCACCTAGGTGACGTTTCTTTATGCTTGCATGGTGGCCATGTTCTGCCAGTACTGGGCTTTGAGTGAATCTCGTTCTACACGGAAACCTTGATAATAAAGTTCTGCTAAAAAAAGCGCTGCTTTACCATGGCCAGCACGAGCGGCTTCTTCAAGCTGTTTTACTGCATCAGCAAAGTTCATTTGCGATTGAATGGTATTCACGGCATCTGCGTACAGATGTTCCAGATCGTGTTGAGAGAGTTGTTGTATCATATAAAAACTCCTTAATTTTAATTATGATTACAGGATAGACTATTTAGTCTAAATACAAATATAAATTAGTATTGTTAAACTAATATTACAAAATAATGGAAAAGTCAACTATTCGATTTTATTTGTTTACTTAAGTTATAGTTTAACTGATTAAACTATACACAACTATAAATATTATTAAGCTACATTGTAAATGGACAGCAAACAATAAGGAGAAGGGCATGATGACAAGAACTTTAGATGGTGTGAAATTTGATATGCCTCCGACTGCAGGTCAAATTATGGAACTTGCCGATTTGCATCGTAAAAAACTCGATCAAGCTATATTCAGTAAACATACCCATCTGGGTGATTATGGACTGGCACAACGTAAAGAAGTCTACGACTTTACCCGTGCGCTGGATGAAAACCAGCGTGAGCAGTTTTATAAGCTTTATAATGGTGAGCTGGTCCGCATTGCAGATGAGGATCGTCTGCATCCGCCTGAAGCAGAAGCGGGTTTAAGTAAATTTGCAATTGCACTGGTATTGCTTGTTGTTGCATTGGTGCTGTATTCAACAATTATTACCAGAATCATGAATTAGTCCTCGAAATAGCAGGATTCAGCTCTTATGAATATTCAGTGCGCTGACTTGAACTTATGTAACTGCGACCATACACTACCTCTAACCTGAGGTAGTGTATGTCTATAGATACAGAAAAACTAAGCCAATTTTTCAGCAGAATCAAACTGGAACAGATTTATAACAGTGTGGTTATTTTTATTATTGCGATCATTCTACTTTTAGCCGCATTTGCTCTATATCGTCCGTTGAGCATTGCTCAAGTCACCCAGATTCAGCAACTGTCTAAACAGCAAAACCTTCCCCAAACTCAGGATATGGCACTCGCTTTATTAGAGCAGCAGCATATCCGTCGTGGGCAATATCTTAAATTGATGCAGGCTTATCAGCAGGAATCACTTCGGGCACGTCAGCTTCCGCCGGTCTCTGTGGAGATGCCTTAGGCATAGGGTTTGTTGGTAAGTAATAATTGGCATCCATTAAATTTCGCTCCAAACGCATTTTCAAGGCATTTTGATCCAGTTCTTTGTTGACGACGACTAGGGTTAAGTGATCAGGATGAAAATGCTTGCGCACTGCATTTTGTACATCTGCCGCTGTGATTTTAGCCAAGCGTTCTGGATAACTGGATAAATAATCAGTTTGCTCACTATAAAAACCCATATTGCCTAGCTGGGCATTAATGGTGGCATTACTGCTGTAATTATTAGGAAAAGCACGTAACATGCCTGCTTTGGTTTCTTCCAGACGCTGAGTATCAATAGGTTGGCTGACAAAGTGGATAAATGCTTGATGTGCGACCTGAATGCTGTCTAGCAGTTGATCCTGACGCGTGGAATACTTAAAGCTGAATACGCCGGGTGCCTGACTAAAGCTCAATGAACTATAAGCGCCATAAGTAAAACCACGTTTCACCCGTAGTTCCTGCATCAATACTGCATTAAATCCGCTACCGCCAAACATGCGATTGGCGACTTCTAAAGCCAGTTTATCTTCAGTAAAGCGGGTTGGGCCTAAATGCCCAAAGGTGACATGCGCCTGAGACGAGTTATAGGGTAGATGTACCACTTCAAAACCAGATTGAATTTCAGGCTGTGGCAATGCTTCTGCTTTTTGCCCTTGAGGTAAGTTGCCGGCAATTCGTTCAGACAGTTCGAGTGCCTGTTTCGGGCTGAGTTTGCCAGTAATGGCAATATTCATATTTTGCGCCACCAAAAACTGATCACGAAATTTTTTCAATAATTCTGCATTAATTTTCTTGGTGCTGCCTTGGGTGCCGCTGATTGGTTCTGCATAAGGGTGCTGACCATATAAAGCGCGATAAAAACGGATATCCATGAGTCGGCTTGGATTTTCCTGCAGCTGTTTTTGTCCCACTTGGGTATTGCTTAAAGCCAGATTAATGCTGGATGGTTTAAATGATGCATTCTTGAGAACCTCCATCAGCATGCCCAATGCGGGTTCCAGTTTTTCCGGGTCTGAAAGCGTACGCAGACGAACCACAAACATATCCCGATAGGCTTGTACGCTGAATTGTGCTCCGGTTTGGTCAAAAACTTCCGCCACCTGATTGGCGCTATATTTGTCGGTTCCTTCACGCATCAACTTGGCTGCCATATTGGATAGGCCATATAGACCTTTGGTAATTTCCTGATCACGGGCCGAACCGGCATTAAAGGTCAGTTGGATATCTACCATGGGAAGATCCTGCGTTTCAACGAACAGTGTACGTACCTTATAGCGATTGTTCAGGTCATGAATATAAGGCGCCTGAAATTCTCGTTGCTGATTAATATTTTTTAAACTTTGCAGTAAAGGGATAGACTGTAACTGACTGGGGTTGTCATTTTGGTCAGGTTGAGGGTTAAGATAGTTTTCTGCATGGGTAGCCGAGCTAAGACTTAAAGTTGAAATAAGCAAAAATGGACGAAGCTGAAGCATTATAATCCCCGTTGCTGGGTGTTTTGTTCGGGTGAGAGATAAAGCGTGCTGAGATTCTCACGCACAAAATAGGCGTTGGCGACGCGCTGGATATCCTGAACACTGACACTTTCAAAGTGTTTCGGTAATTCATCCATCAGGCGATAACTCAAGCCATTGACCTCCAGATTGCCAATCATTTTGGCTTGTCCGGCAATATCATCCTGACTATAAATCAAATTGGAAATAAAGCGGGTACTGATACGATCCACTTCCTGTTGAGTCATCGCTGTAGTTTTAAGTAAATCCACTTCATCCTGAATTGCTTGTTGTGCTTCTTGCAAAGAGATGCCCGGTGCAGGTAAGGCAGAAATACCAAACAGGCTGTCGCCGCGATTATAGGGATCATAAGAAACGCTGACAGAGGTCAGAATTTTACGATCACGTACCAATCGGTCTTGCAGACGCGAAGAAATGCCACTGTCCAAAAGACTGCGAATAATGGTCAAGGCATAAGCATCTTGGGGATTTTTTGCAGTGCTGAGGGATTTTACATTCCAGGTCATGTACAGATTGGGCACTTGAACACTGCTATTAATTTCCATATGCCGATAACCCAAACGCTCAAACTCCAGTACATCATTGCGTGCTGGTATTGGGCGTGCGGGAATGTCAGCAAAATATTTTTGTACCTGAGCCAAAGCAGCTTCAGATTCTACGTTCCCCACAATCACCAGAATGGCATTATTCGGACTGTACCAGTCCCGATACCATTTTTTGACATCATTCAACTGAATATTATTCAGGGTTTTCATGTGTCCAATCACCGGTTGGCGATAATGGCTGGTCGGATAACTGATCCATTTAAACCGTTCAAAGGCTTGCGCCCGAGGATTGTCATCGGTGCGTTGGCGCCGTTCTTCCATAACGACTTTAATTTCTGGCTCGAAGTCTTGCTGTCGAAGCAGTAAATTACTCATACGGTCAGACTCAAGTTCCAGCGCCATAGGAAAATAGGCTTTAGGATAGAGCTGATAATAATTGGTGTAATTGGTAAAGGTAGCTGCATTGATACTGCCGCCATAAATCCGGCTCAGGCGGGTAAATTCGTCATTTGGAACTTTATGGGTGCCTTTGAACATCATATGTTCAAGTGCATGTGAAACTCCTAGAATATTTCCAGATTCATCGCTGCTGCCGACTTTGTACCAGATTTGTGTCATTACCATGGGCGCACGATGGTCTTCCCGAATGATGACTTTTAAACCGTTACTTAAAGTGGTTTCAAAAGTAGTCCGTGATAATTCGCTTCGGGTTTGTGCCTGGGCCGGGCTAAAGCTCAGACTAAACAATACCGCTGCACCGAGTGGATAAAGCGTCTGTCTGATCATTTGCGAGAAAGAGGAGATAGTCAAAAAGGTGATTAACACTAGATCTCCTGAAATAGGCATTTGTATTTAGAGTTATTTTTAATAAATGTGTGCTTGAAAGCAACCGAGAGCTGTAGCTTTTTGGTATGTTTGTCCAGCATTTGCATTGCTAGCTGCAAAGCAGGCAAGTTATGGTAGAATCTGGGTTTTTAACGCAATGCTTTTCAAGGATTCGGCATGCAACAGCAATCTAATGGGCAAAACAAATTTTTGATTGATGCTGATATCGGAGATGATGATGTCACATTACCGAGCTTACCTGCGGTCAATGTGCCTATCGTAGAAACGCCAAGCGAAACCGTTGTGGTTTCTGCACCTGTCGAAACAGAAAATGAAAATGAAGATTCTGCGGCGAAAGGTGGCTTCTTTAGCCGTATGAAAGTGGGTTTAACCAAAACCCGTAAAAACCTTGCCGATGGGATGGTAAATATCCTGATCGGTGGTAAAGAAATTGATGATGAATTATTAGAAGAAGTCGAAGAGCAGCTTCTGGTGGCCGATATCGGTGTGGAAGCCACCAAGACCATTATCGCTAACCTGACTGAACGTACGGCACGTGGTGATTTGATCTATTCGCATTCACTCTATAAAGCGCTTCAGGAAGAACTGGTGGCTTTATTGGCACCACGAGTAAAACCGCTACACATTGATCCGAATAAATCGCCTTATGTGATTCTGGTAGTTGGTGTGAATGGTGTCGGTAAAACGACTACCATTGGCAAGTTGGCAAAGCGCCTGCAAGGTGAAGGCAAGACCGTCATGTTGGCAGCAGGCGATACTTTCCGTGCGGCTGCAACTGAACAGCTCCAGATCTGGGGTGAACGTAATAATATTGCGGTTGTCGCTCAGGGTCATGGTGCTGACTCGGCTTCAGTGATTTTCGATGCTTTTGAAAGTGCGCGTGCCAAAGGTGTGGATGTATTGATTGCAGACACAGCAGGTCGTTTGCATAACAAAGGTCATTTGATGCAGGAATTGACCAAAGTAAAACGTGTGATGCAGAAAATTGATGCCACTGCACCGCATGAAGTCATGTTGGTGGTCGATGCCGGTACTGGCCAGAATGCCATTAATCAGGTCGAGATGTTTGATGAAGCGGTAGGCTTGACGGGCTTAACTATTACCAAGCTTGATGGTACTGCCAAAGGTGGGGTGCTGTTTAATATCGCCAGTCGTACTCATGTGCCGATTCGCTTTATTGGTGTCGGTGAAAAAATTGATGACCTGCGTCCATTCTCTGCCAAATCTTTTGTTGCTGCATTATTTGAAACTGAAAAATAAATAATGTGCAATGCTTCACATAAACTCCGCCAAGTGCGGAGTTTGTTGTTTTTGGCTGGTTTGAGTGTTGTAAAAACCGACAGTAAAACCACCACTAAATCTGCCCATCTTGATAAAGGCCTTATAATTGTAGGGGATTTTCTAAGCTGATTTGGCTTGTTTTTTGTGGGGTAGAAAATGGCATTGCTAAATAAGATTGGTCAGGTATTAACAAGCGATATAACCAAGGATTTTAAATTTTCAAGAAAAAATAAACTGAATGGTGATTTAGAACTGACTTTTGTCGATCAATTGAAAAAGCGCCGTAGTATCGATCAACTCGGTAAGCGGGTACATTATAGTCAGACTTATCTTGGCGAAATCATTCAGGAAGCAGTGCGCAGTTGCCCTTCGGCTTATGATTCTCAAACTACGCGCATTGTGGTGTTATTTGCAGATTCTCATCATCAATTCTGGGAAATTGTGAAACAGGTGCAGCGTCAGTATATGCCGGCACATATTTACGAAGGAATTGAAATCAAGTTGAATCAATGTGCTGCGGCCTATGGCACGGTTTTATTTTATGAAGATCAAGCCGTGATTCAACAATTACAAAAGAAAATGCCATTAAATAGTGAGGATTTTCCAGCATGGTCGGAACAAACTTCCGGTATGGCGCAATTTGCCGTATGGACGACGCTGGCAGATTCTGGCTTAGGGGCATCCTTACAGCACTATAATCCACTGATTGATGAAAGGGTCGCAGAGCATTTTCAGATTGAAAAGAACTGGTTGTTACGCGCACAACTTTGCTTTGGGTCAATTGAACAAACAGTAGCAGAAAAATTACAAAAACCGGATCAGCATCGTTTCAAAGTATTTGATTAAAAGTTTATAGAACACTTTATATGTGACAGCATGGAAGCTGCGGATAAAATCAGATACAAATACGCTACTCAGATCTAAATCTGATTGTTCTATAAATAAAACACATTGTTATCGAAATGCACCTGTCTTGGGTGCTTAAAGCACGTAATATAACTTTATCGATTTTCAAATAACCAAAATATACAGAGGTGGGTTCATGGCATTTTTAGATCAAATCAAACAACGCCGTAGCATTTATTCAATTGGAAAAAATGTAGAGCTGGATCAAGCAGAAATTGAGAAAATCATTAAAGATGCGGTGAAGCACAGTCCGTCATCTTTTAACTCGCAAACCTCGCGTGTGGTGATTTTATTTGGTCAATCACATGATACTTTCTGGCATATTGTACGTGAAACTTTACGTGATCTGGTTTCAGCAGATGCATTTGAATCAACCAATAGCAAGATCAATGCTTTTGCTGCAGGTTATGGTACCGCACTGTTTTATGAAGACCAGAACGTAGTGAAGTCGATGCAGGAGCAGTTTGCACTTTATGCCGATAACTTCCCGGTCTGGTCTGAGCATTCTTCTGCTATTGCACAGTTTGCAACCTGGACCGCTTTGGCAGAAAGAAATATTGGTGCTTCATTACAGCACTACAATCCAATTATTGATGAAGAAGTCGCACAAACTTTCGAGATTCCATCTCACTGGAAACTTCGCGCTCAACTGGTATTTGGTTCGATTGAAGCTCCTGCAGGTGAAAAAACCTTTATGGATGATGCAGAGCGCTTTAAGACTTTTGCATAAATGATTTTAGATCATAAAAAAAGAAGCAATTTGATGCTTCTTTTTTTATGTCTTAGAGTTGTATTTGAATATGATGGGGTATATTTAGCCAAATAAATGCTAAGAACACAGGCTGTATCGCTCCAGCCTTTGTCATAAGATTGTCATTTAGACGCGGCATAGTGCGGCTAATTTTTAATAAACAACCAAAAATGAGTAAAGGATATGGATTTACGTATTGCGGCAACTGCAGCAGTGTTTCTGTTTAGCACATCAGTTTTGTCGGCAGTGACCGTCACAGTACCTGAAGAAATAAAAATTGTTGCCGTAAATGATCAGGAGGTGAACTCGGGTCTATTGCGTTCTAATCAGACTTATAGCTTGGATGCAGGTATAAATGCGATCAGTGTGCGCTATAACGAATTTTTTCAGCATTCAGACAATTCACATGATATTTTAAAGTCAGGTGTGGTTACGGTAAAAACACCAAGCCTTAAAGATGGCGAAACTTATCGTTTAGCACTCATTCAGGCGCCTAAAGATTTTGATGCAGCGCAAAAATATAAAAATCAGCCCATTATTGGGCTATATGATGCAAAAAATCAGCTCCTAGTCCAGCAGACGGGCGCTAAAGATGCAGCGAAACCATGGTTTGGAAATCGCGTGTTGACTAAAAAATTAGATATGACGACTCAAGTTGCGACACCAGTTCATCAACCGGCAGCTGTATATACTCAGTCAGCAGACCAGAATGATCAGCAGCTGATTCAATTATGGCAAAAGGCTTCTAAAGCTGAGCGTCAAAAATTTATGACTTGGCTGGCTGAGCAGGCAAATTAAAATATTTTGATGAAGAATCAAAAAGATCACCATTAGGGTGATCTTTTTTTATGAGATGAGGGCTAGAAAATTAACATTTGCTTAAACTTTTCATGCGGAATTAGCTAGAAAAACGCAAAAAAAGTGTTAAAAATAGCCTTTTAGATTAAAAAATAAACGTATGGTTGGTTTTTTTGGATATTTTTAAGAAAATCCCTTGCGCTCGTTTTGAAACTGTATAGAATACGCAGCACACCAACGCAATGCATGAAACGAAACGTTAAATGATTGGGTTGGAGCTTAAAACTGATGAGGTTTTAAGA
>NZ_JAUZUU010000017.1:0-51708 GCF_031844225.1 Acinetobacter sp. RRD8 | reverse complement strand
CAACAACTCCGCCATTCTGCTTCGTTCGTTTCCGTCTATCTCGTCGGTATGGGTGCATTCTAGAGGATTTCAGAATCATTGCAACCCCCAATTCACTATATTTTTCACATATGTCTTTTTTTTCTACAAAAATTGCTAAAAAATCGCTTTTTTATCTAATTTTTAAGCGTTTTTATGCAATAAACCCACTAAACACGTCATTTTATTTTTATAACTGAAAATTCATTTAGACCTAAAAGCTATCACAATAATCGTTAAAATAGTATTTTTAGCCTTTTAACATTGAAATCTTGTCTTTTATTTAAATTAGCACGTCAAAAGAAAACCAAAATTAATCTATCTCGCTCAGTAAGCCGATCTAAATCCTAGACTCCTTAATTTGTGAGTTATTTTTTACGTAAAAAGCTTTTATAAAAGCCTATTCTTGGGCTGCTATATAAAAGAGGTATTCATTTTTAGTTTTCGAATCCCAAAACCATGCTTAGACTACTTATATATAGAAGATAAAGTCTGTTATTTTGCATTAAGCGACTTTTTCCTGTTGTTGCTGTCCAAGCCAGTGTTGCATAACTTCTACAATTATGTCTTTCTTACCCTGATAATCCTCGGCAATAAAGAATAATTTCGCGCGTCGCGGTAACTGCTCTTCAATCAGGGAAAACAAAAAATAATGTGCGGCCAGATCAAGCTGCATAAATAAAGTATAGACAGATCTATAGAGTTGCTGTTTTTGTTCGACCGGCTGGTATTCAAATAAGAACCGTAAAATGCAATCGATCTGTTCATCAAAAATATCTTCTGTTAGATAGTGATACATCAAACCACCTCTGTTTTAATTTTTTATGTTTTGCTCTTTTTTCACAGTCAATTGAAATGAACTCATTCTTAGAGGTCATTCACCTAAGCCCAATTTGCTAGTTAATTTTAAGTTTAGTTGCTCAATGAGAAGAGTAAACATGCAGATTTATATCTTGATTACGCAATCAGAATAAATAAAAAAGGAAGAGATCTCTCCCAAAATCTCCTCCTTAGAATTGAATCTTTACCCGATCCATTATGTCATTATTATAGTTATTCGCTTTAAAGCTTTTAAAAAGAGCCTCTTGGAAAAGAGACTTTCTCAATTGTGGAGTACTATTATTTTTACTACCCTCTAGATGCTCTAAACGAATTCTCTAGATGAATAAATCCTATACATAATAAAGATGAAAAGCAAGTGATTTGGGAAAAATTAACTCTTGTTTTCATAGGGTTTTTTTTGACTTTACTTATTTGATTTTTAAATATAGAACATCAATAAAAAAAGCAGACCGAAGCCTGCTTTTATTTCAATAACTTATCCGCTTTTTAGTCAACAAAAGTGACTTTAGCGATTGCTTTTTTACTGGCCTGAACAATCAAAGTTACATTCTCTTTCACAGAATAGGTCGTATCTACAGTCTGCCAATCCACTTTCACTGCGCCACGGCCTAATGCATCTTTAGCTTGGGCTGCATTTTTGGTTAAGCCTGCTTCACGTAAAATCGAGGTAATAAAGATTTCACCACCAAACTCGCCACGCGAAATAGTGACTTCTGGCGTACCTTCAGGTAATTCACCTTCAGTAATGATATTGCCCGCACCTTTATGGGCATTGGCAGCCGCTTCTGCACCATGGAAACGCTCGACCAGCTCCAGCGCGAGAATCTTTTTGACTTCTTGAGGATTACGGCCTTCTGCCACTTCTTTTAACAACTGTTGAATTTCTTCAATGGTTTTGAAGCTCAGCAGATCAAAATAACGCTCAATCAATGCATCCGGCATTGAAAGCACTTTTTGGTACATCGCGCCTGGTGCATCAAATACACCAATATAGTTACCCAAAGATTTAGACATCTTGTTGACGCCATCTAAACCTTCAAGAATTGGCACTGTGATACAGACTTGTGCTTCTTGATTATAACGACCTTGTAAGGTACGCCCCATCAACAGGTTAAAGGTTTGGTCTGTACCACCCAATTCAACATCTGCTTCCAGCGCAACAGAGTCATAGCCTTGTACCAATGGGTACAAAAATTCATGAATCGCAATTGGCTGCTGGTTGTTATAACGCTTGGTGAAGTCATCACGTTCAAGCATACGCGCAACAGTTTGCTGTGATGCCAGTTGAATCAAATCAGCCGCAGTTTTTTGTGCAAACCATTCCGAGTTAAACACCACTTTGGTTTTGTTTGGATCAAGAATTTTAAATACTTGTTCTTGATATGTTTTAGCGTTCTCTAAAACCTGTTCACGTGACAATGGTGGACGTGTTGCGCTCTTACCAGTTGGATCACCGATCATCGCCGTGTAATCACCGATCAGAAACAACACTTCATGACCCAAGTCTTGGAATACTTTTAACTTATTAATGAGAACCGTGTGGCCCAAGTGCAAATCAGGTGCAGTCGGGTCAAAACCCGCTTTAATTTTTAATGGACGATTCAATTTTAATTTCTTGAGAAGGTCTTCTTCAGAAATAATTTCGTGGGTGCCTCGTTGAATGAGGGCAAGTTGTTCTTCAGCCGGCAGGAAATTTGACATCACAAAATCCAATACATCAGTTACTCAATTTGTGCGATATACTAACACTTTTTCAGCATATTGCAGGCTTAAGAATAACCATGACAGCGATCTATATTGGGGTAATGACCGGCACGAGCATGGATGGTGTCGATATTGTTGCTGCTTCTTTTGATCCACTCCAGCTTCATGCCACACTCACTTTGGCATTTGATCCTGACCTTCGGGATGAGCTGATGGCACTGACCTTGCCGGATGACAATGAAATTGACCGCATGGGCAAGGCTGATGTTGCACTGGCACAAATGATTGGTCATGGTATTAATACGTTGATTGAAAAAAATAACCTGGATAAATCCAGAATTAAGGCGATTGGCTCGCATGGCCAGACTATCCGGCATCGTCCTGAACATGGTTTTACCCTGCAAATTGGTGACCCGAACATCATTACTGAAATTACCCAGATTCCGGTGATTTCAGATTTCCGTCGTCGTGATCTGGCGGCAGGTGGTCAGGGAGCACCTTTAGTTCCGGCATTTCATCAGGATATTTTCCAGCATGACAGTATTCACCGGGTAATTTTAAATCTGGGCGGTATAGCGAATGTCAGCCTGCTGCCTGCCGGCAAGCCTGAAGAAGTTTATGGTTTTGATACTGGACCAGCCAATATCTTGATGGATGCCTGGTGTGCCCGTTATACCGGTCAGCCTTTTGATGAAAATGGTAACTGGGCAGCCTATGGCACCCCGATTCGCAGTTTACTCGATCGCTTTCAGTCACACGAATTCTTCTCCAAAGAACCTCCAAAAAGTACCGGTCGTGAAGATTTCAACCTGGAATGGCTGGATGAACAGATTGCTGACTGGCGCAATGACCTGCAATACGATGAACTGGAAGATACTCCGGAAAATGTACAGGCGACTTTATTAAAGCTCACCACCCGAGCCATTAAAAAAGCAATTTACCGCTCTGGCATGGATACCGGACAGGTTTTTGTTTGCGGGGGCGGTGCCTATAACTCACATTTACTCGAGCAACTGCGCTGGCGCCTACGCAAGCATGAATGGAGCGTACAAACTACGGCCGATCTTGGTTTAAGCCCGACTTGGGTTGAAGCCACGGCCTTTGCCTGGCTGGCCATGCGTTTTATGAATCAGCTGAATGGTAACCTGCCAGCAGTCACTGGTGCTGCTGGTTATCGTGTGCTTGGTACGATTACTGCTGTTTAAATTCAGCGAATTACTATTAGCTTGCATGACTATATAGCTACTCAAAAACAGTCATCAAAAAAGGTCTGCATAAATGCAGACCTTTTTTGATTTTAAATTTTATGCTCAAGAATTTATTGCATCATGCGTTTGGCATTTTCATTTCTAAAGGCCCGCAGAATCTGCTGACCAGCACGACCTGTTGGACTCAAGCCCAAACGCTGCTGTTCCTGACGAATCGCTTGACGGGTTTTATCTCCAATCAGACCATCCACCGCACCAATATCATAGCCACGGTTTAACAGAAATTGCTGGATCTCACGACGTTCTGCACGCGAAGTTCCCGGATCATCAGTAGGCCATGTGGCCATAAATGAACCTTTACCTTGCAGGCGATCGGATAAATGTGCAATCGCCAAGGCATAACTTTCTGCCGCGTTATAGCTATAAATGGCATCAAAATTTTTAAATACCAAAAATACTGGGCCACTCGGGCCTGCAGGTGCAAGTAATCCTGCTTGAGAGGATTGTGATAAATTTCCTTGAATTAATGCCGAACCATCGGCACGTACCACCCCTTGATTGTTCCAACTACTCAAGGATTTTTTATTTCTTCGGCCTTCACCGGAAACCGACATGCCTTGAGGGATCTTGACTTCAAAACCCCAAGGCTGTCCGCTCTGCCAGCCACGCTTGCTTAAAAAGTTGGCAGTTGATGCGAGTGCATCCGGAATGCTCGAAACTAGATCACGTCGGCCATCACCATCAAAATCAACTGCAAGTTCATCATAAGTCGATGGCATAAACTGGGTATGACCAAATGCGCCTGCCCAGGAACCCTTTAATTGTTCTTCACGCACATCGCCACGCTGTAACAGTTTCATTGTGGTAAAAAACTCACCACGAAAATAACTCTGGCGACGACCTTCACAGCTCAAAGTTCCTAAAGCCTGTAATAAAGGATATTTCCCCGAAATATCACCAAAATTACTTTCGACACCCCATACCGCAACTACCGTTTCTGCAGGTACACCATAGGTAGCAGCAACACGATTGAGCACCTCACGATGTTGCTGTAGTTTTTGCCGGCCGAGCTGAACCCGTTCTTCATCCACCAAACCAGATAGATAATCCCAAATCGGGGTAGAAAATTCAGGCTGGTAATTCAGGCGTTCAATCACTGAATAATCCGGGTTTAAGTTCTGGGTATAACGATCATAGTTACTGCCGCTTACACCTCTAGCAACAGCTTGACTGCGCAAATTAGCGAGACAGTTTTGAAAATTATTTTGGGAGGCATAATTCGGGATATTTGAACTAGAGGTCAAATCAGTCGGCGTGACACGTTGACCATTAATAATAAGTTCAGCCTGTGCCTGTGAAGCAGCCAAGACCACAGAACCAATAAAAAGTGCAAGCCGTTGCATAAGACCCTTGAGTATTTAGATTTTGAATTATGTTTCTACCTTAGCAGCTCATGATGAAAATTAAAGCGCCAATGCGTAAATTTAAATTCATAATTCCTACACTTTTAAATTCATTTTGTAATCTTTAAATTTAAACATGAGTTATCCACAAGCCTGATTTAAATTCAAATCAGCGGGATTTTTAAATTCAAATTCAAAACACTTGCAATCAGTTTTGAATTTAAAAATTACTGGGGATAACTTGTTTCAGGAAAAGCGAGTCACGATCATCAACATGCTCTAATTACACTAGTTTTCATTTTAAATTCATTTGAATAATGGGCTAATATTTTTAAATTCAGAAACTTTGAATTCATTTATCCAGTTTTAAATTTGAATTCATATTTTTAAATTTAAAAGCGCAAGTTTAAATTCAAAGCCCGATTTAAATTTGAATTTGTTTTTATGAATTTAAATTCAAAACCACTTTCCAGTTTTAAATTCAAACTTTGATTTCAGGCTTATCTACAAGTGAATATGGCAAAATTCAGCTGTAAAAAAGGTTTTATTGAATTGTTATATTTATACTCAATTGATCAGTTTGTAAGCAATTGATTTAAAAACTGATCCGACCAATGGCAGGCATTTTTAAAGAGGCGCAATCATGCCTGAAAGCAGACAAATAAAAAAGCGATCACCGAAGTGATCGCTTTTTTTATCAGCAAGTTAAAGCCTAGATGGTCATATCTTCGCTCAATGCCAATGGATTCGGTAAAATTTTCGCCAGTTGGCGGCAAAGCACAGACAATTGCGCGCTGTCATTTGGCATCAAGGTGATGTGACCAATCTTACGGCCTTCGCGCTCTGACTTGTTGTAGAGATGCAAATGCGCACCTTCCAGAGCCAGAACATCTGCAGATTTTGGATGCTGACCAATGATGTTCACCAAGACAGTTGGACGGATCACTTCAGTTGAACCTAAAGGCAAACCAGCCACCGCACGTACATGATTCTCAAATTGCGAACATACGGCGCCTTCAATCGACCAGTGCCCCGAGTTGTGCACGCGTGGTGCCATCTCGTTGGCATATAAGCCTTTGTCTGTCACAAACAGCTCAAGGGTTAGGACACCGACATAGTTCAAGTGATTCAGCAGACGAGTGATGTAATCTTGCGCCACAGGTTGCAAATCTGCGCTGTTCGGTGCAGGCACAATCGAGTGCGACAGAATGCCGTTATGATGATGATTTTCAGCCAATGGCCAGGTTTTGACATCACCATCTTGGCCGCGTACTGCAATAATTGATACTTCACGTGAGAAGGTGACAAAGCTTTCTGCAATCAGCTCACCTGCAGGGCCCAATTCTGCCCAGGCCTGATCCATCTGATCGGTCGAACGTAAAACAAATTGGCCTTTACCATCATAACCGCCACGCGAGGTTTTCAGTACGATCGGCAAGCCCAGTTCAGCTACAGCAGCCTCTAAGCTTTCCAGTGAAGTGACCGCTTTGTACGGTGCAACCGGAATAGCCAGTTCATCAAACAAGGCTTTTTCAGACAAACGATGCTGGGCAATCGCTAAAGCTTGACGTGGCGGATGCAGTTGCTTGCTTTGTGTGAGTACATCAACATCTGCAAGGGGCGTGTTTTCAAACTCCAGACTAAATACATCTGCACTGCTGATAAAGTCTTGTAGACCGTTTTCAGCCTGGCTCGAAATCACCGGGCCCAAAGCAGCAGAAGGGCAGTCTGTGCTGGCTTCAAAAAATGTACATTGAATATTTAATGGAAGTGCCGCTTGCGCCATCATACGACCCAGCTGACCGCCACCAAAAATACCGATGGTTTTATCCATAATCTGTGTCTCGACTTAAGCCTGGCCTGGAATATTGTTGCTTGCTACTTTATCTGTTTGCGCTGCACGGAAATCTGCAACATTTTTTGCGATTTCTGGACGGGTCAAACCCAGAATTTGCGCGGCCATAATGGCAGCATTGGTGGCACCGGCAGGACCAATCGCCAAGGTACCAACCGCAATCCCAGCTGGCATTTGCACAATAGACAGCAATGAATCAATACCGTTTAAAATCGAAGATTTCACAGGTACACCCAAAACTGGAAGATCAGTTTTCGCCGCACACATACCCGGTAAATGCGCTGCACCACCTGCACCAGCAATAATCACCTGAATACCACGATCACGCGCTTGCTCAGCATATTCAAACAGGCGGTCTGGAGTACGATGTGCAGAAACAACTTCGGCTTCAAATGGGACACCAAGCTGCTTGAGCATATTGGCAGTGTGTTCGAGAGTTGCCCAATCTGATTGAGAACCCATGATAATACCTACGAGAGGAGTATCTTGTGCAGCAGCCGCATTCATTGCAAATTTTCCAGAGATTAAAGTGAGAAAAAATAAATCTCGACGAGAGAGCCAAGCTTGAATAGGAGTTGCCTATTATAGACTGAAATTGATTTGGTCTAAAGTTCAGCTCAAGAATTAAAATTATCTGTTGGGAAAATGGTCAAAAATAAAACAATAATTTTGCGGCTAAAAATACAAAAATAGGACATACATCACATTAAAAAAAAGTATAACTATCAATATAAAACTTTTTTGCAATGAATAACTTAATACTAAAACCTATACATTGGCAGGGCATTTTTATGTGGTACAAACTAAAAATCTGGCTACAGAACCCCTCAGAAAACTTATGGTTGATGCCAGCTCTTGGCGCCGTCTTTGCGACCTTTTTCTCGCTATTTGCAATCGCCAGTCGCTATTTTATCCCGACCAGCACTGTTCCCAATATCAGTACTGAAACTCTGAGCAGCCTGCTAGATATTATTGCTTCCAGCATGCTGGCAGTCACCACTTTTTCCCTGTCGATTATGGTCGCAGCCTTTGCGTCTGCCTCATCCAGCGGGACACCACGTGCCTATCAGCTGATGATGAGTGATGACAATACCCGCCTTGCTATCAGCAGTTTTATCTCGGCTTTTATTTATGCTGTAATTGCCAAGATTGCGCTCGGGCTTGGCTATTATGGTCCTGCAGGTAGATTTGTACTGTTTATCAGTACCATTTTGGTATTGATGTACCTGATTTATATCCTGATTCGCTGGGTACACACCCTGTCGCAACTGGGCAACCTCACCACCACCATTCACAAAATTGAAGTCGCTGCTTCTACGGCCTTGGCGGAGTTTCGACATCAGCCGAATTTTGGTGCCACCGGACAACGTCCAGAGCAAGCAGCTGCCTTTCATGTTTTTAGTACCCAGACCGGCTATTTCACCAATTTTAATAGTGAAGGACTGGAGCAACTGGCCGTCAGCCAACAGCTGCATATCCATCTTCCCCAGCTACCCGGAAAATTTCTGGATCCGATGACGGCACTGGCAGAGGTATATAGCGACCGCGCTTTCAGCCCGGAACAGCAGCAGGAGATCCGAAACTCCATTTTGAATCATGTAATCATTGAAACCAATCGCAGCTTTTTACAGGACCCGCGTTTTGGTGTGGTGGTGATGAGCGAAGTGGGGCAGAAAGCGATGTCTCCCGCAGTGAACGATGTTGGATCAGCGATTAATGCCGTTGATGCCTTAACCCGAATCCTGATTGACAGCAAGGCCGCTGAAGATTTACCGGAGCGGGATTGTCCGCATATCAGTGTGGATATCTTTGATCTCGGGGATTTGATTTACAGTAGTTTTGCACCAATGGCCCGAGATTGTGTGGGTTGTATTGAACTCAATCAGAGAATATTGAAATGTTTAGCGATGATTCAACATAATGTACCCGAACCTGAACTAAAACAGGCTGCAGAAATAATGGCGATTGAATTAATCCAACGCTGCCTGAATAAACTGGAATTTGAACCGGATCGGCAGAAATTACTTTCTGAATTTAGAAGCCATTTCCCCCTGATTCAGCTGAGCCATTAGATCAAGTTAAGGGGTACGGAAGACAAAATAGACACATCCACACAGACATAAAGCGGCCCAGAGATAATCCAGTTTAAAGGGCTGTTTAAACATAAAAATCATAAAAGGAACAAAGACTAGTAAGGTCACGACTTCCTGGGTGATTTTCATTTGACCGACTGCCAGGCCTTGCTGCGCCAGTAATTTGGTCGCTGGAATCATCAGACTATATTCAAACAGGGCAATGGCCCAGCTGAACAAAATCGCTTGCCAGAGCGGTGCATCATGCGGCAAAAATTTTAAATGCCCATACCAGGCCAGGGTCATAAAACAGTTGGCAATTACCAGAAGAAATAAAGCCGGCAGCATTTGCATGCACTCTGCAAAAAAGTCGAACTTATTTTACGGTTTATTTGGCGAAAAGATATTGCATCGCTTTGAAATTTTCTTTGAATTTATCCGTGAAACAGGATTTAAAAAATCCCACAACAAGGCCAGAATTTTCACTATCTTTTCAGCTAAAGCCTTGCTATCGTTGCTTGCAAATTGAATAAATCATGACAACAGCACCAATATAAAGTGATGGGTCAGACAGGAACGGAGTAAAGTAGATGCATCTGCATATTTTGGGTATTTGTGGCACCTTTATGGGCTCGTTAGCGCTACTTGCACGCGATCTGGGCCACCAGGTAACAGGTTCAGACCTGAATGTGTATCCACCCATGTCGACCCAACTTGAAAATGCGGGCATCACTTTAATGCAGGGTTATGACCGCAGTCATTTACAGCCTCATCCGGATCTGGTGATCGTCGGCAATGCCATGAAGCGTGGTATTGATGCAGTCGAATATATGCTGAATGCAGGTCTGCCTTATATTTCAGGTCCGCAGTTCCTGGCTGATCATGTCCTACAAGGTAAACACGTGCTGGGTGTCGCCGGAACACATGGTAAAACCACGACCACCACGATGCTGGCTTGGGTACTGGATCAAGCCGGTCTGGAGCCAGGTTTTCTGATTGGCGGTGTGCCATTGGGCTTTTCGGAAAGTGCGCGTCTCGGTGGCGGGAAATATTTCTGTGTTGAAGCCGATGAATATGATTCTGCTTTCTTCGACAAGCGTTCCAAGTTCGTGCATTACCATCCGAAAACAGCAATTTTAAATAACCTGGAATTTGACCATGCCGATATCTTTGATGATTTGGCGGCAATTCAAAAGCAGTTCCATCATTTAGTTCGTACCATTCCAAGTGAAGGCCGGATTATCGCGCCGATTACTGAGAGCAATATTGATGAAGTGCTGGAGCAGGGCTGCTGGACGCCTGTAGTGCGCACCAGTCTGGATGCCAACGGAAAATCTGAACTTTATGCAGAACAATTGTCAGTAGATGGTTCACATTTCAAAGTCCTGCAACAAGGCGTAGTCAAAGGCGAAGTACAGTGGAATATGACCGGGCAGCACTCGGTTGCCAATGCCTTGGCCACGATTGCTGCTGCTGAACATGTCGGCGTATCGATTGAAACCGCCTGTGAAGCGCTGTCCAATTTTGGTGGTGTGAAACGCCGTATGGAACTGTTAGGCACAGTCCGTGGTATCGAGGTTTATGATGATTTCGCCCATCATCCGACGGCGATTGATACGACCTTAGAAGGTGCGCGCAAACGTCTAGGGGAACGCAAACTCTGGGCAATTATTGAACCACGTTCCAATACCATGCGCATGGGCAGTCATAAAGATGGCTTGGCTCATTCAGCACGTCTGGCCGATGAAGTGATCTGGTATCAACCGGAAGGACTGGACTGGGATCTGCAACCGGTCATTGAGGCTGCGCCAAACAAGGCCAAAGTTGCACGCACACTGGATGACATCATTCAGACCGTAGTAGCAGAAGCAGGCGAGGGCGATGCCGTAGTAATTATGTCGAATGGCGGTTTTGGTGGTTTGCATCAGAAGCTGATCACTGTTTTACAAGCATAAAACAGATTTAAGTGAAATGAAGAAGCCCGTTTAGCGGGCTTTTTTTAGCATATTAAAACCTTGCTTCAGCAAAAGTGAACAGTTGTTCTGATCCTGCAATCCTATGATTTAAACATTGACCCAAAGAGCAGATTTACCTCTGAACCATCCCGAATGATCTTTTGTTGCAATCTGTACACAAGACTCATTGCAGCGCCATATCACTCAAGGCACAATCGAGAAGAACACAGGTATCTATAGGCCTGAAAGCCAGATCATGAATCAGCCCATCGCTGTCACTATATAAAAGCAATCGAGGCGTTCATTATTCTCGCTGAGTCAGGTCATTCTCATTCCTCACTCCATTAGGAGATGTGTCATGACAACGATGAAAGCGATGGTCTATTACGGCGCAAATGATATCCGCTTTGAAGACCGCCCGGTTCCCACCATTTTGCATCCCGGCGATGCCATCATTAAACTCGAAAAAGTTACCATCTGTGGTACCGACTTAGGTATCTGGAAAGGTAAAAACCCCGAAATTGAGCAGGAGGCCACACGTAAAGAGGGCAGCTTTAAGGGGCGTATTTTAGGTCACGAAGGTATTGGCATTGTGGAAGAAGTCGGTTCCGCCGTGCAGAATTTCAAAAAGGGCGACCGGGTGATTATTTCCTGTGTCAGCCGCTGCGGAACCTGTGAAAACTGCCAGAAACAGCTCTATGCCCATTGTCGCAATGAAGGCGGCTGGATCATGGGTTATATGATTGATGGCACCCATGCCGAATATGTACGCACGCCCTTTGCCGACACCTCACTCTATCATTTACCCGAAGGCCTGAATCAAGATGTGGCCGTATTCCTTTCAGATATCCTGCCAACTTCACATGAAATTGGCGTGCAATATGGCGATGTCAAACCAGGCGACAATATTGCGATTGTCGGGGCAGGGCCACTCGGCATGAGCTGTCTGCTCACTGCCTAGTTCTATTCACCTGCCAATATTATTATGGTGGATATGGATGATAACCGACTGGAATTTGCCAAGACTGTCGGTGCAACGCATACCATCAACTCCGCCAAAGAAGATGCCATTCAAAAAATTTTAGAGATTACCGATGGACGCGGGGTTGACTGTGCCATTGAAGCAGTGGGGGTGGAGCCTACCTGGAATATTTGCCAGCATGTCGTCAAAGAGGGCGGGCATATTGCCAACGTCGGCGTACATGGTAAACCGGTGAGTTTTGAACTGAACAAACTGTGGATTAAAAACCTGACCATTACTACCGGTCTGGTGAATGCCAATACCACAGGGATGTTGCTGAAAACCTGCTGTTCCGGCAAATTGCCCCTAGAAAAACTGGCGACCCATCATTTTAAATTTGCCGATTTTGAAAAAGCCTATGATGTGTTTAAACATGCATCCAATGAGAAGGCCTTAAAAGTCATGATTGACATGAGCTAATCTACATCAGACAAAAAAAGTCCGCCATGCGGACTTTTTTATTTTCAGCTTTAATCCCTCAGATCAGAAATAGGGGACATAACCACGCTGCTTATAACCTTTTGGCGATGCCAGACTGGCCTGATTTTCTTCCAGGCGATACAGCACTTTGAGGAATTCGGCAATTCCTGACTGCTGCAAGGCATGTGGATCAAATTGCTTCAAACCTAAACGTGAAAATAAAGAAGAAATTTCACTGTGTTTATGCACATATTTCATTGACCATTCCGAGAAATGAGACTGCTCTACCATCGCATCTGCAAAACGCAAGATACTATGATGGCGGGCATCCTGACAAATGCTCTGAAATAAACTTTCCACTACTTCAGCCTGACCTTCAAGGCACTGGAAAAATTTGCCATGGGAATAATACAACACCCCATGAATCTGATGCTGAAGGTTAAACTTCCGGGCAGTGGCCAAAATATCGCTCAAATCTTGTAACAACTCTTGTTCAGATTCTATGCGTTCACTGGCATAGCAAAGCTGTAGCATCATGCCATCTCACTAGAGGGAAGAATTAAAAACACAATTTAATCAATAATTTTAAATTAAGTCGACCATTTTTTAAGCAAATATCCGTTTTTGCTTACACGGTTTTCAGTTTGCATTTCTGGATTAAACTTTTAACAATAGTGCCTAAATTATTAAACGAATATTTTCATACACCTACCGTAAGCATGAGGATCACCTGATGTTAAAAGATCTGATTTTAACCCTTGCCTTGTTATGTGTGTGTTTTATCCTGATGATCACTTTAAATAACTGGCAATTCAGCGCTCAAACCAATCTGCTGATCAGTTCAATTTTTATTAGCTGGACGATCTTGAAATTTGTTGGGCATCGTATTTATTTTCATGCCAGTTACCTGCTGATTATGGCAATTTTAGTGATGCTGCAACAGTTTGAAGAAATTTTCTGGGCGATGACCGGGGTGATGGCAGGTTTCGGTTTATATACCCTGTTACAGGTTATATTGATTCCTGCCTTGAAAGAAAGACTCCATCTCTCTTTCGGGAAATCCCCTTGGATGGTTAAATAGTCGTTGCTGCGACATCGGCCAGACTTTGGTCACGTTTAAACATGACATCCACATAGGAACATTGTGGGATAATGGTTAAACTTTTTTCACGGGCAAAATCGACCAGTACATCCAGCATTTTTCGGGCAATACCGTGGCCACGCAGGGAATCATCGACCCAGGTATGATCGGCAATGATGACGGCATCGCCCCGCCATTGATAAGTGATCTCCGCCAGGCGACGTCCTTGATCTTCCATAAAAAATACACCACCACGTTTTGAATCTTGATATTTAATTTCCATACGAATCTAAACCTTTATTGTCATTTTAAAATTATAAAACATCATTAAAGCGAGGCTCTCGCTCGAACACGGATTTGGCAAAAGGACATTTTGGAATAATCCTGATGCCGTGTTCACGGGCAAAATTCACAGCGGCCTCGACCAGATAATACCCGACGTGCTGTCCGCGTAGGCTGTCATCGACCCAGGTGTGTTCAATCACTAATTGATCTTCATTTACTCTGGAATAACTCATTTCTGCCAGACGTTTTTCATTTGGCTCTACAAACCATAAACCTCCAGTGTCCTGTTGCTGATGCTCGATCAACATACCGATCCTCTCCTTGTTTTTAAGCCAGACTGACATATTTTTCCCTGCTCTATTGTTAGATTTCTTTTAAAGGATTGTGAATCTGTCCTTCTGACCAATACCGCATTTTGCTCAACAGGTTTAAACTGCCGGCCGGTTCTTTTTATCAGATATGTATGTCTAGCTCTTCTTCCACCTCTTCGGTGACACGTCAATGGGTTTGTGTGATTGCTTTAGCCTCTGCTGCCTTTATTTTCAATACCACCGAATTTATCCCGGTGGCGCTATTAAGTGATATTGGTACCAGTTTTGCCATGTCACCGACCCAGGTCGGGTGGATGCTGACAATTTATGCCTGGGTCGTGGCGCTGCTTTCTTTGCCAATGATGTTACTGACCAAAAATATTGAACGGCGCTTTCTGCTGATGGTTTTATTTGCGGTGTTTATTTTCAGTCATGTGCTGTCCTATTTTGCCTGGAGCTTTAGCATTCTGGTGCTGAGCCGGATTGGTATTGCCGTGGCGCATGCGCTGTTCTGGTCAATTACGGCGTCGCTTGCTGTGCGGGTTGCGCCAAAGGGCAAAGAGTTTCAGGCACTGGGCTTATTGGCTACCGGTACCGCCATGGCGATGGTTCTGGGAATTCCCTTTGGCCGGATGGTCGGGGAGGCCTATGGCTGGCGCAATAGTTTTGCCTTGATTGGGATTGTGGCGAGCGTGGTGTGCGTATTGCTGGCCAAAACCTTGCCTTTATTGCCAAGTGTCAATTCAGGTTCACTCAGCAGTTTAAAAAACTTGCTAAAACGTCCCAGCCTGATGCTGGTCTTTGCGCTTACCGTGCTTGTGATTAGTGCGCAATTTACCGCCTATAGTTATATTGAACCCTTTGCGCTGAATATTGCGCAATTCAGCTCTGCGCAAACCACCAGCTTATTGCTAATTTATGGCGCTGCGGGTCTGATCGGCTCTTACGTATTTGGCCGCTTTGCACCGCATTTTCCCCGACTCACCATTCCGCTATTTACACTCGGGCTAGGGATCTCGCTACTGTTATTGCTGCCACTGTCTCAGGGTGTATTTCAGCTTAATAGCTTGGCGTTAATCTGGGGCATCAGCATTATTGGGTTTAGTCTGGCTCTACAAGCCAAGACCTTAAATCTGGCTTCTGATGCAACCGATGTCGCCATGGCAATTTTTTCAGGTCTGTACAATGTCGGGATTGGTGGCGGTGCCTTACTCGGCGGTCTGGTAACGGCACATATCGGATTACATAGTATTGGCTGGGTAGGAGCAATCTTGGCCAGCTTGGGTTTTCTGATCAGCTTATACGTGATTCAGCGTCCGGATTTCTTAGGTAAGAAAGCGCCTTGAAGCATGATTTTTGTAAATGAAATTGTAGTCTTAGCAAAAATCTGTCATGCTTGCTGCACATTGAGCTACCGCTCAAATAAAATTTAGTTTGAACAAGGGGAGTAGCCTCCTCCAAGCGTTTAAGAATGAAATTTCAATTTTTAAACGTGTCAGAATATCGTCATTACACTTTGCAAAAAGTCGGTATCTGAGCATCTTGAAGTCACACTTTATATAAAAAAGTGGAACAGTAAGATGTAGGCAAGACCTTGATCATGTTGTTATAGATGTTTTTCATCTGGCAACTGGTCAAGGTTTTTTTATGGCTAGTTGTCCGATGTGGAGAATTCACATGGAAACCATTGGTACACTCTGGCTGTATCTCGTCTTTTTCGCGATTGTCGCAGTCATGCTGGTAATCGATTTTGTCGGCTTTAAGCATCAGCATGGTCAGGAAGTTAAAGTCCGAACTGCTGCCTACTGGAGTATTGCCTGGGTCAGTGTCGCGACTTTATTTGGTGGCGGCTTATGGCTGTATCTGGAGCAGACCGCAGGCACGGCAATTGCTAATGCCAAGGTTATGGAATACTTTGCCGGTTATCTGCTGGAAAAATCCCTAGCGATTGATAACGTCTTTGTCTGGCTGATGATCTTCGCGGCCTTCGCCATTCCACCCGCATTGCAACGCAAGCTGCTGTTATATGGCGTACTGGGTGCGATTGTACTCAGAACCATCTTTATTTTTATTGGCGCCTGGTTTGTACAGGAATTCTCTTGGATTCTGTATATCTTCGGTGCGTTCCTGGTGTATACCGGCTTCAAATTCCTTCGTGGTCAGCATGAAGAAGACAGCAATATTGAAGATATGGCGATTCTGAAATGGCTACGTAAACATATGCGTATTACCCCGCAACTTCAGGGCGACAAATTCTTTGTCCGTCAGAATGGTTTGCTCTGGGCAACGCCGTTGTTCTTGGTCCTGATCCTGGTTGAAGCCTCTGATGTGATCTTTGCCGTCGATTCTATTCCAGCTATTTTTGCCGTCACCACCGATCCCTTTATTGTCCTTACCGCAAACCTGATGGCGATTTTAGGCCTACGCGCGATGTTCTTCCTGCTCTCGGGCGCAGCCTCAAAAATGCATTATCTACCTTATGGCCTCGGGATCATTCTGGTCTTTATCGGCTTTAAGATGCTGATGCTAGATGTTTTCCATATGCCGATCTGGATTTCTTTGAGCTTTATTGTGATTGTCCTGACTGTGACCGCGATCTTGTCGATTCGTCATAGCAAGAAATATAACGAAACCACCCTGTAAAAAGTAATCATCAAAAAAGCCTGCATCAGCAGGCTTTTTTTTATTGTTCTATCAGGGATAATTTGGGCCATTTTTGCAAAAACTGTTTGCTCAGCATGCGTTGTTCGAACACGGCATAACTGACTAAATTCGGATTCCAACGCAGCTTTAACTCAAATAAATCTGCTAAACCGAAAGGGGCAATCAACTCCAACTCATCATCTTTCAGGCGCAGTGCCAAGGCCGTGACAGTTTCTGGCCATAATGACAGCGCATGACTAATTGAAGTTAAAGGCTCAATACTTTCATTTTGATCGGTACGATACCACTCATGTACAAAGGCTTGATTGGTCACATCCCAACAGATATCTGGAAAATAGTCTTTTAACTGATCTGCAAGTTGCTGTTCTATAGCGCGAGCCTGCTTATTTTCGTCATAGAAAATTACATCGACCTCAGTATGATTCATTTCATATTCCCAGTCATGTAAATGCGCCCAGATCACATGACGTAACACACCCGCTGCGACATAAGCTTCAGAGTGCAATTGTGCTAACTGATGCAAGATGCGCATTAAGGTCGGCTGCGCACGCACGATCTGTTGAAATTGATCATGATAATTGGATGGGGTCATAAAAGAATCTGGATCACTATTTAAATATGAATGTTCATACAAACATGGCAATTTTTTCAGCTACAATCAATCGAAAAAATCAAAAAGCGTAGGTTTAAAATGTCTTCTGTAATTGCAACGACAGCGATCCGTGGTCGCTTCCTCGACATTCAGAATACAGTTGCCCAAGCACGTGATATACACGACCAAGTGCGATATGTAAAAGATGGTTTAGTCATCATTCAAGAGGGTAAAATCCAGTGGTTTGGTCCTTGGCAAGAAGGGCAGTCACGACTTCCTACCAATGCTGAATTACAGCACTATCCAGATCAACTGATTGTTCCCGGGTTTATCGACACCCATATTCATTTCCCACAAACCGAAATGGTCGGGGCTTATGGTGAACAACTGCTGGAATGGTTAAATACCTATACATTCCCCACTGAAATCCAGTTCCAAGATGCATCCTATAGCGAAAAAATTGCCGAATTTTTTGTGCAGGAATTGCTTAAAAATGGCACCACGACTGCACTGGTCTTTTGTACCGTTCACCCTGAATCCGTAGATGCTTTATTTAATGCGGCAACCACCCGCAATATGCGTCTGATCGCGGGTAAAGTCCTGATGGATCGTCATGCACCGGAAGCGCTAACAGATACAGCAGAAACGGCTTATACCGACTCTAAAGCGCTGATTGAAAAGTGGCATGGACAGGGGCGGAACCTGTATGCGATTACCCCACGCTTTGCACCAACCTCAACACCTGAACAACTACAAAAAGCCGGACAGCTCAAAGCTGAATATCCGGATGTCTATGTACATACCCATTTAAGTGAAAATAAAAATGAAATTGCTTGGGTAAAAGAACTTTTTCCTGAACGTGAAGGTTATCTGGATGTGTATCATCATTATGGTTTAACCGGTAGCAAGTCTGTCTTCGCACATTGCGTGCATCTGGAAGATGAGGAGTGGGATTGTATGCATCAGACCGACTCAGTCATTGCTTTCTGTCCGACCTCAAATCTATTCCTGGGCAGTGGCTTATTTCCCTTGAAAAAGACTTGGGACAAAGGGGTCAAAGTCGGCTTAGGCACAGACATTGGAGCAGGAACATCATTTAATCAGCTGCAAACCCTGAATGAAGCCTATAAGGTACAGCAGTTGCAGGGTGAAAAACTCTCCGCCTTTGAGGCCTTGTATCATGCCACTTTAGGCGGTGCCAAAGCCTTGAGTCTGGATGATCGCCTGGGGAACTTTAATCTCGGCAAAGAGGCCGACTTTGTGGTGCTGGATCTTAAGGCCACGGCTTTACAACAGTTACGTCAGAGCAGAGCTAAAAATATTGAAGATGCATTTTTTGCACTGACCATGCTCGGCGATGACCGTAATATTGCAGCCACCTATGTCTATGGAGCAGCCGTCTATGTCAAAGCAGCATCCCGTGAATAAAGCGAAAAGATCCCGCCCTCGCCAATACTTGATCCTGTCTGCAATGGCACTGGGCTGTGTTTTTTTATTGAAACGCGATTCAACAGCGGCTAAAAAATGATTACATTTACCGCCAGCAAAACAGGTGCATCTCTGCTAGGGATGTATTAAAATTGCGACGTATTCAGGTGTTGCAGGTCAACACCTTTTTTATTTTGCTATTTTTACTTTTTAGGTATCTACCCATGACCGTTCAAATGAGCGTAATGATTTCCGCTGAAGAAATTCAAGCTAAAGTCAAAGAGCTTGGTGCTCAAATCAATGCACACTATGCCAATAGTGACAAAGAACTTGTGCTCATCGGTTTATTACGTGGTTCAGTGATTTTTATGGCTGATTTATGTCGTGTGATTTCAAAACCGCATGAACTGGATTTCATGACTGTGTCCAGTTATGGCGGTGGCACGGTATCGTCACGTGATGTAAAAATCCTGAAAGATTTAGACGGTGAAATCCGTGGTAAAGATGTGTTGGTGGTTGAAGATATTATTGATTCAGGCAACACTTTAAGCAAGGTACTCGAAATCCTGCAAACCCGTGAACCTAACTCGATTCAACTGTGTACTTTGGTAAGTAAACCATCGCGTCGTGAAATCGATCTGAAAGTCGAATTTATGGGCTTTGAAGTTGAAGATAAATTTATTGTGGGTTATGGCCTAGACTATGACCAGAAGTACCGTCACCTGCCATTTATTGGTGAAATCGGTCTTTAAAATCAGGTTGAAAAAAGTGGCATAAGCCACTTTTTTTATGCCTAAAATGGACAGGAAACCGGGAACAAAAAATAACATCTCGTTTCAGGATTCAACTTTTTATAATCCTGACTTTATTTCAAGATGATTAAACAGATGTGAAAACAAAGACATGACAAGAAGGAGTATGCATATGTGGACAATTATTGTGGCGATCGTCATTGGTTTTGTAGCAGGTCTGATTGCACGTGCCATTCACCCGGGTAATGACAAGGCAGGCTTTATCATGACCACCTTGCTGGGTATTGCTGGCTCCTTATTGGCGACTTTTGGTGGCCGTATGCTCGGTCTATATTCGGCAGATTCCGCAGCAGGGCTGATTGCTTCCGTGATTGGTGCTGTGATTATTCTGTTTATTTATAATATGGTAACCAAACGCCGTACAGTCTAAACCATTCAGATGTTTCTGAGGTTGATTTGACGACCTGAATAAAAAAGCACCGGAAAAGGTGCTTTTTTATATTGAGCGACTGATATGTTTACTTAATTTTTATAAATTGAATTCTCTAAAGATCTGTTCAATCTGCTCTGCCGGATAGGCGCCCATCACCTTAAAACCATTGGAAAAAATAATCGCAGGAGTACCATTCACCCCCATAGACTGAGCCAGTTTTTTATTCCGTTCAATCGGATTGGCGCAACTTTTTTTCGATTTAGGTTGAATCCCTTGAGCAATCAGATTTTCCCATGCCTGAGCTGGATTAGACTCGCAATACACCTGTTTTGAAGGAGCAACCGACTGGGGTTTTAAAGGAAGAATAAAGGTATAAATGGTCAAGTCATTCAATTTTTTCAGCTCTAGCTCAAGCTTTTTACAATACGGGCAATTTGGGTCAGAAAAGATGGCAATCTGACGTTTACCCGTACCTCTTACACTTTTCACAGCATCCTGAAGCGGTAATTTTTTCCAGTCGATACTATTTTGTTTCAGCATTAAATCACGGGTCAGATTATGCTGATCCTGAATCCGCAGCATCGGGCCAGCAATCAGATGCTTGGCATCTTCATTCAAATAAACCACTTGGCCCTGCATGGAACCGCTATAGATACCTTTCATCTCGGTGGTCTGAATATTTTCAATTTTTAAATTGGGACTGTTTTTTGCCAAGTTAGCTTGTACCGTATCAATATTGGCAAATGCGAAGCTTGAAACCAATGTACTTAAACTAATGATCAGTGTTTTTTTTAACATGAATGTTCTACATGAATTGGATAAGAATATGCTCGATTCTAATTGCTCTGCTTTTAAATTTCTCAAACATTTATGTTACTGTTTACACTCAATTAAACAAGCTCACCATGTTTCACGTGGAACATAATGTATAGCATTATATTTAACTTCAATATATCTAGAAAACATATCAATATTCATAATAAATAATTGTTTTATATATTTAAAATATTTTAAATGATAAATATCTTACTCATTCAACCTTGACCGATTTTCTGCATCCATTCTAAACTGCAGACACTTTTTATTTTCCTCGCTACGCCCTGACATGGATTGGCCAAGGATCAACACTATAACGGCATTTTCATGACAACAACGACCAGCTGGCGACCGTTCTTGATGGTCAGCCTGGCTTTAATGATGGGAACGATTGGCACCGCTTTGGCCAGTCCGCTTTATCCGATTTATCAACAGCTCTGGCATTTGCTGCCCAGCCAGATCACCTACATTTTTGTCGCCTATATGTTTGGCTGTCTCTCGACCTTGTTGTTTTTGGGCAGAACCAGTAACAGCATCGGATTTTTACGGACCCTGCAAATTGGTCTGGCCCTGATTACGCTGGGTCTCATTATTTCCGTTTTTGCCCAGAATGCACTGATCCTCTCGATTGGCCGTTTTATTATTGGGATTGCCTCGGGCCTGATGACCACCTCTGCCATGATGGGTTTAATGCATACCATCCCAGAAAGCCATAAACACACTGCACCACAACTGATTTCAATCATCACCGCAATGGGTTTTGGTTTGGGACCCTTGGTCGGTGGTGTGATTGCGCAGTTTTCCGCTGCCCCTTTGGTGATGCCATATTTACCGGTGATTTTGGGCGCCGTACTGTGTTTGATTGGCCTGTTCTGGATCAAAGCACCCAAGTTTGAGGCGCAGCCCTTTAGCATGGCGCCTAAACTGCAACGACCTGAAGCGCAGTTTCATCGGGTGTTTATGATTATTGCAGTGACGGCTTTTAGTGCCTTTGCCGCCTTTAGCCTGTTTGCTTCACTGTCGCCATCTTTTGTGCGCAATATTTTACCTTGGCATGGGCCTCTGGTCAGCGGACTGGCCATTACCAGTATTTTGGTAGTTTCAGTGATCGTGCAATTTATGGCTAAAGCGGTCGCAGCGTCTAAATGTCTGAATATCGGCCTGATAATGATGTGCTTGAGCCTGATGGTTTTGGCGCTATGTATGTATTCGAAAATCAGCCTACTATTTTTTATCAGTGATATTTGCTTTGGGATCGGCCATGGTTTTGCCCTGATGGGTGCTTTTGCCCTGATTCATCAAATGACCAGCTTAGACAACCGTGCAGCCGTCATGTCGACCTATCTGTTTATTGCCTATCTGGGCACTATTGTCCCTATCATTGCCGTGGGTTATCTGGCCGATCACTGGGGGCTGGATTTCGCTGTAATCAGCTTTTGTATCGCGATTAGTTTGCTGTGTTTTGCACTATGGTGGGCTTATCAAAAATCTCATCGACCAGCCTAAAAAAATCCCTCAGTTGAGGGCTTTCTTGATGCTTATTAAATAATTATTTACCAATACAAAATGAACCGAAGATCTTGCCCAGCAGGTCATCTGCACTGAAATCACCAGTGATCTCACCCAATGCATTTTGCGCCAGACGTAAGGACTCCGCCACCAGTTCACCGGCGTTATACACCACCAGTTGTTCACGCGCCTCAGCCAGATAGAGCTGAGTGCGCTTCATTGCATCTAAATGACGGGTACGTGCGATAAAGGTGTCTTCCTCAGGCTGGAAGCCTGCATGCGCTGTAATCGCCTCTATGAGCGCTTGAACGCCAGTTTCTTGCTTGGCAGAGACTGCGATATGCCGGAAACCATTTAAATCTCCAATCACGGCTTCAGCACCGGTCAGGTCGCATTTATTGCCAATCAGCATCAAACGTTTCGGTTCTATATGTTCAGCAAAATATTCCTGGGCGAGTTGCAGCGGATCTTCGCCCTGGCTTAAGTCATAGACCAAGAGCAATAAATCGGCCTGTTCGATTTCTTTAATTGCGCGGCGGATCCCTTCTTTTTCCACGATATCGCCAGTTTTACGCAAGCCCGCAGTATCGGTGAGGGTAATCGGCAGACCATTTAAGGTAATTTTTTCATGCAGGACATCACGGGTGGTACCGGCAATATCGGTCACAATCGCGCGTTCAATTCCAGCTAATGCATTCAGTAAGGAAGATTTACCGGCATTCGGTTTCCCTGCAATTACCACCTGTAAACCTTCACGTAACAATTGACCTTGACGTGCGGATTGCTGTACTTGAGTGACTGCACTGGATACGCCATCCAGCAGATTTAAAATTTTGCCATCTGCGAGAAAATCAATTTCTTCTTCCGGAAAATCAATTGCAGCTTCCACATGCAAACGCAGGTGAATCAGCTGCTCAAGGACTGCATTGACTTTGGTCGAGAAAGCCCCTTGCAGTGAACGTACAGCAGAACGTGCAGCCGCTTGCGAAGTTGCATCAATCAGGTCGGCAATTGCTTCAGCTTGTACCAGATCCAACTTGCCATTTTCAAAGGCACGCATCGAGAACTCACCGGCTTTAGCCGCTGTAGCTCCGAGCTCCAGCAAACGGCCAAGCAGGGCATTCTGAATCACCGGACCGCCATGACCTTGCAACTCGACCACATCTTCGCCGGTAAAAGAGTTTGGATTCGGGAAGCAAATCGCCAGTCCTTCATCCATGACTTCGCCGGCCGCATCATAGAACTGGCGGAAACCGGCAAAACGGGCTTTAGGCAGCTCTTTTTGTGTCAGTTGCTGGGCAATCTCATAGGATTTCGGGCCTGACAGGCGAATCACCCCAACGCCGCCACGTCCTGGTGGAGTGGCAATCGCAGCAATAGTTGTGGTTCGGTTGAGCATAAAATTCACCTGCAAAGACTCAAAAATACAGCCAAAAAAAATCCGCCTAAGATTACCATCTTAAGCGGATTTATTCAGCCTATCCGTACAACTTAGTTGACTGGAGTGGCCTCATCACGTTTCGCGCGATCTTTGGCAACAGACTTGTTAATCAAAGTTTGTTGCAGAATCGTGATCAAGTTGTTGACGATCCAGTACAGGACCAAGCCTGCCGGGAAGAACAACAAGAATACGGTAAAGATAATCGGCATAAACTTGAAGACTTTTGCCTGCATTGGATCCGTCGGTTGTGGATTTAACGACTGTTGGATATACATCGTCAAGCCCATCAACAACGGCAGGATGAACCAAGGATCCATTGAAGACAAATCCTGAATCCACAGCATCCATGGCGCATGACGCAGTTCCACAGATTCCATCAATACCCAGTACAAGGCTAGGAAAATCGGCATTTGTAATAACAGCGGTAAACAGCCGGCAAGCGGATTGACCTGTTCACGTTTGTACAATGCCATCATTTCTTGAGAGAAGCGCATCCGGTCTTCACCGAACTCTTCTTTCATGCGTTGCATTTCTGGCGCAATCACACGCATTTTCGCCATCGAGCGATAGCTCTTCGACGACAATGGCCACAGGATTACTTTCACCAAGATAGTCAACAGAATAATTGCCCAGCCCCAGTTACCCACCAGACCATGGAAGAATTCAAGACCGACAAACAGTAATTTCGCAATTGGCCATAACCAGCCATAATCAACGGTCTGGTTTAAACCCGCAGCCAAATCTTTCAGTTCTGACTGGATTTTTGGACCTGAATAGAAAGTCGCATCAATTTCAGCCACTGTACCTGCAGGCACATTGAACGTCGGTGAGGTAAAACCGATGATGTTCATGTTATCGGTTGATTTACGTGATTCAAGCTTGGCGCTATAAGCTTCGCCATTGCCTTGAGTCAACTTCAGCTGACCTGGAACCCATGCACTGACAAAGTAGTGCTGTACCATTGCCACCCAACCACCTGTCGCTTCAGTACTGACTTTTTCTTCAACAAAGTTGTCGAATTTAAGCTTGTTGTACTGCTCGTCCGGAGTACCCCATGCACCGCCGAGGAATGTTCCCAGCGTGAAGATCCCCTGATCAGATTTGCCTGGATCTTCCGAGTTATCCCGTTTGATCTGACCGAACATCTGACCTTGCCAAGTCTGGCCACTGCGGTTAACCACTTTGTGATTTACCACGACCGGATATTCACCTTCAGTGAAATTGAAGGTCTTGATAATCTCGATCCCGTCAGCGGTTTTAAACACTAGCGGTACAGACAATACTTTCAGGTTTTCACCATCTTTGGATTTGACTGTTTTCGCATCTGCCAGAGTATAAGCCGTTTTTTCCAGCTCATACATTGGACGGCCGTTACGGCTGCTGTCCGGTCCATTCAGACCGATCAGGCCAGACTGGGCGACATAAGTACGTTTCGCATCGCTTTCCAGCATCACGAACGGTTCATCGCTGTCTTTGTTCTTGTCATGATTGAGTAATTCAATACGAACAATATCACCACCCTTAGGATTGATCCAAAGGTGATAAAGGTCAGTTTGTACTGAAATAAGCTGCTGACTTACAGGTGCTGTGGCATCCGTGGCTTGCTGTGCTGGCACATTTGCTTGTGGCAGATCAGAGGCAACTGTAGCCGTCTGACCATTTGGCAAATCTGCAGATACGTCATGCGAAACAACAGCAGTTTCCTGCTGCGGTTTTGTTTCAGCATTTCCATAATCTTTTTGCCACGCCAAAATGAGCAAATATGCGACAACAAACATGGCTCCGAGAATTGCAATCCTGGCCCATTGTTGCATATGTATTACCCCAAGTGGTGAGAGTGATTTTGGTTCAATAAACGATCACGAAAGGGTACAGCAACGTGAAGCGTTTGAGAATCTATTTGCTGAAATGAAATAAAACGAATCGCTTTTGAGGGAACAGGATCATATCCCGAGCCCCCCCACGGATGACAACGGCAAATACGTTTAGTAGCCAGCCACACTCCACGCCCAGCGCCATGCATCTGGACTGCTTCCAAGGAATATTGAGAACAAGTTGGAATATAACGACAGCGCGGTCCAAGAAGAGGACTAATCGCAATCTGATAGAAACGGATCAACCAATGCAGTAAACGTACCATTGGCCAACTCTACTTTTGTGGGGAGGGGGCTATTTTTGAATGCTTTTTGGCGAGACGGTTCAGTTTCTGCCAGGCAAATTGTAATTGCTGGTGCAATTCTGCATTAGGCACTGCTTCAACACCCATTTTCGGCATGATTACAATGTCTAAGTCATCTAATTGCTGTTGATGCAGGCGAAAACTTTCGCGAGCAAGTCGTTTTACTCGATTTCTTTCGTGTGCACGTCGCACTTTCTTCTTGGCAACAACTAAACCCAAACGGCTATTTGGCAGTTCGGAATGTTTTGCAAGAAATAAGAAATGGGGTTGATGCACTTTAAAAAGCGCACCATCAAAGACACCTTTATAATCGGCAGCACAGCGTAATCGCAACTCTGTGCCAAAACTATAAAGTTTTGTCATAACACCCAAAATCGTCTTAGCGTAACTGATTAAACAGTTAAGCTATGACGACCTTTTGCACGACGGCGAGCTAATACTTGACGACCAGCTTTAGTAGCCATACGAGCACGGAAACCATGAACACGCTTACGCTTTAATTCAGACGGTTGGAATGTACGTTTCATATTGAAACTCCAAAAAATGATCTTTCTATGAAGGTCCGCGATTTTAGTGCTCATTGCTTGAGCTGTCAATGCAAAAGCGGTTTTCTTTTCAAATAAGATCAAAAAAGATAAAGCCTCTGGTTTTTCAGAGAACTGAATAAAAAATAGTTCAATTCAAGTTAATCACAAATTAAGTTATTGTTATATAAATATATATAAGTTATAAACAACTCTATCAACAAAGTTATCCACATGTTATCCAGAGTTTAAATTTAACTTACGGTTTTGAATTTAAATTTGAAGTTTTTTGAGTTATCCACAAAAACCAGTGATCTTATAAATAAATTCAAATTTATAAATTTAAATTTATTACTATTAGGGAGCACTTTTTCTATGGATAAGCCACTTTTTATTTATTTAAACATGAACTTATATTGTGGATAAAACTGTTTCTATTAATTTTATACTTTGTGGATAACTTTATGATATATTTTATCCACAGCTTGCGGATAAACTTATCCACACCGGGTTTTAAATTTAATTTTATGCATGGTGATTTCTTTTTGCACAGTTTTTGTGGAAATTGCCATGACAGATGTGGATAACTTGGTTAGAATGGCGACCCGCTTTTGGTCGCGGTCATCTTTTTTGAATGAACAATGGAATGAATAGGGGATTCACATGCTTTGGACGGACTGCTTAAATCGCCTGCGACAAGAGCTCTCTGGAAATGTCTTTACAATGTGGATTCGCCCATTGGTTGCAGAAGAGCTGGAAGACAGCTTGCGTTTGTATGCACCTAATCCTTACTGGACGCGTTACATTCAAGAACATCATCTGGAACTGATCACGATTCTGGCAGAGCAATTGTCTGAAGGACGGGTACGCAAGGTCGAAATTTTAGTGGATTCACGTCCAGGGGCGATTTTATCTGCCAGTGAACAACCGGCGACTACGACGGCGGCATTGACTTCGACACCGATGCCGGTGCCGAAACCGAAGAAAGAAAAAGAAGACAGCGGCAAAAATAGCCGTAGACGTCAGTTGAATCCATTGTTTACCTTCTCGTTGTTTGTAGAAGGTCGATCTAACCAGATGGCGGCAGAAACCTGTCGCAAGGTATTGACCCAGCTGGGGGCTTCACAGCACAACCCCTTATTTTTATATGGTCCGACGGGTCTGGGTAAAACCCATTTGATGCAGGCCGTGGGTAATGCATTGTTGCAGGCAAAACCGAATGCACGTGTCATGTACATGACCGCAGAAAGTTTTGTGCAGGACTTTGTCAGCTCGTTGCAACAGGGCAAAGTCGAAGAGTTTAAGAAAAATTGCCGTTCTCTGGATTTATTACTGGTCGATGATATTCACTTGCTGGCCGGTAAAGAGGCCAGTCTGGTCGAGTTTTTCTACACCTTTAACGCACTGCTGGATGAGTCCAAACAGATTATTCTGACTTCAGATCGTTATCCTAAAGAGCTAACCGAACTGGATCCACGTCTGGTTTCACGTTTTTCCTGGGGGTTGTCGGTCGGAGTTGAACCACCAGATATTGAAACCCGAATTGAAATTCTGCTGAAAAAAGCAGAAAGCAACCAGGTTGATTTACCACGTAACTGTGCGCTGTTTATTGCCCAGCAGGTGGTGGCTAACGTGCGTGAGCTGGAAGGTGCGCTGAACAAAGTGGTGGCGATTTCACGTTTTAAAGGCACACCAATTGATCTGGATGTGGTGCGTGAATCTTTAAAAGATGTGCTGGCGATTCGTGCCCGTACTATCAGTACTGAAAATATTCAGCGTGTCGTGAGTGAGTATTTCCGGATTCCGCTGAAAGAACTGGTCGGTCCAAAACGCACCCGGATTTATGCCCGCCCACGTCAACTGGCGATGGGGCTGGCACGTGAATTAACAGGCGACAGTTTTCCGGAAATTGGCATGGCTTTTGGCGGTCGTGATCACAGTACCGTGATGCATGCTTGCGAGAAAGTACAGAGTCTGCGTGAAGAAGATCCGATCTTTAACGAAGACTATAAAAACCTGCAACGTCTGTTGCAAAGTTGACCTAAATCGCTCAAATTCTATTCTTGCTATGCGGCTGCTTTTGCCGCATAGTAAACCGTCAAAAAAATCACTTTTTCTATATTAATCTTCAGCTTTAGAGGAATGCACCGTGCGTTTAAAAATCGCGAAAGAAAGCTTACTGAATGTTCTCTCACATGTCGTAGGAGCGGTTGAACGTCGCCATACCTTGAATATCTTGTCTAACCTGAAAATTCAGGTGACTGCGCAAGCATTGACCGTGACCGGTTCCGATCTGGAAGTTGAACTGGTGGCGAGTACAGCACTGGCTGAAGGTGCATGTTTGCAGGAAGGCGAGACCACAGTTCCTGCACGTAAGCTGATTGATATCTGTAAGTCACTTCCTTCAGCAGCATTGGTGGATTTGCATATCACTGAAGATCAGCGCTGCATCCTTAAATCAGGCAACAGCCGTTTTGTACTGGGGACATTGCCTGCTGATGATTATCCATTGCTGAACACTGAAAACACCCAAGGCACGCAAGTAACGGTGACACAGCGTGAGCTAAAACGCCTGTTCGAAAAAACTGCTTTTGCCATGGCGGTTCAGGATGTACGTTTTTACCTGACCGGTACCTTGCTGGAAATTGATGCCAATCAGCTACGTGCTGTGACCACCGATGGCCACCGTCTGGCACTGTGTGAAACAGCGGCACAATCCACTGCAGCACAACCGATTCAGGCGATTGTGCCACGTAAGGCCGTTGCAGAATTACAGCGCCTGCTCAGCGTTGAAGATGAGCAATTATCTCTATTGATTGGTCGTGAACTGCTCAATGTGACCATCAAGATGCCAAGCCGTGACAAGGAACAGGCGGATATTACCGTGCGTTTCACCACCAAGCTGATTGATGGTAAGTTCCCGGATTATCGCCGTGTGATTCCACGTGGTGGCGACAAAGTGGTGATGATCACACATGACGTGTTCAAGCAGTCTTTGCAACGTGTGGCGATTTTAAGTAATGAAAAGCTGCGTGGTGTGTTTCTAAACTTTAATGCCGATTCTTTGCAACTTCGCGCCAATAACCCGGAGCAGGATGAAGCGATTGAAGATCTGGCGATTCAATATGCTGATTCACCGCTAGAAATGTCATTTAATGCGCAGTATCTGATTGAAGTACTCGGTGTGCTTGATGGCGATGATGTGTCAATGACCATGACTGAAGCGAATCAGTCTGTCTTGGTACAAGACCCGGCGCATACGGATCAAACCTATGTCGTCATGCCGATGCGTGTTTAAGCCGCGGCTCTTGATATTTATATAAGACATGCATATTACGCGTTTACATATTGAGCGTGTGCGGAATTTAAAGACGGTTGCTCTCCAAGGATTGCAGCCGTTTAATGTTTTTTATGGCCAAAATGGTTCAGGTAAAACCTCGATTTTAGAGGCGATTCATTTACTTGCTGCTGGTCGTTCTTTCCGTACCCATATTCCCAAAAATTATATCCAGCATGGCGCACAGGATGCGATTGTGTTTGCACAATCTGCGACTGAAAAAATAGGCATGCAAAAAATGGCCAGCGGGGAACAGTTGATCAAGGTCAATGGCGATCTAGTGGCAACTCAGGGACAACTGGCCAAACTGTTACCCTTGCAACTGATTGATCCACAAAGTACCGATATCATCGATCATGGTGCCAAACCACGACGTCAATTGCTCGACTGGTTAATGTTCCACGTGGAACCAGAGTTTTATCATGCCTGGCAATATTATTCTCGTGCGCTGAAACAGCGAAATAGTCTGCTCAAAAGCAAACGCTTTCTCAGTCTGTCTGATCTGGAACCGTGGAACCAGATGCTGAGTGAATATGGTGAAATCCTGCACTCGCAACGTGTCGGGATTGTGGAACAATGGAAGCCATTTTTTGAAGATGATCTGAAACAGTTATTACCTGAATTGCAAGTCAGTCTGGAATACAGTCCGGGCTTTCATAGTGAAACCGGCCTGCTAAATGATCTGACCAACCAGCATGAAAAAGACTGTGAGCGACGCTATACCGAATATGGCCCACATCGCGCAGATTTGCGTTTAAAGACCCCGATGGGGGATGCTGATGTGATCCTGTCGCGCGGGCAGAAAAAGCTGCTGATGATCGCACTAAAACTGTCGCAAATCGCAATGCTACATTCTTGTAATAAGGAAACTGTGGTATTATTAGATGATGTGACAGCAGAATTAGATTTAACCGCACAACAACGTTTAATTGAGCGATTGAGCCAACTTGGTAGTCAAGTTTTTATTACCACCTTAGACCATGAATCAGTACAAAAGCACTTACATGATTTGTCTATCTCATATCAGTTATTCAGTGTTGAAAACGGTACAGTTCAAGTTGTGCAATAATATTTTTTGAGTTTTACCCATCTTTGGATAGACCTATTTTTCACTAGGGAGAAACCATGAGTTCAGAAGATCAAGCTGCTTCTCAAACAGAACAAACCATTGAAAAGGCTTATGATTCCTCTAGCATCAAGGTATTACGTGGTTTAGACGCAGTCCGTAAGCGTCCGGGCATGTACATTGGTGATACAGACGATGGTACAGGCCTGCACCACATGGTGTTTGAAGTAGTCGACAACTCGATTGATGAAGCCTTGGCAGGCCACTGTGATGAAATTATAGTGACGATCCATGAAGATGAATCGGTTTCAGTTTCTGATAATGGTCGTGGTATTCCGACCGACATTCACCCTGAAGAAGGCGTGTCTGCAGCAGAAGTAATTTTAACCATTCTGCATGCCGGTGGTAAGTTCGACGACAACAGTTATAAAGTCTCTGGCGGTCTGCATGGCGTTGGTGTTTCGGTGGTCAATGCGCTGTCTGAAAAACTGCTATTAAATATTAGCCGTGCGGGCAAAACTTATGAACAGGAATACCGTCATGGTGATCCTGTTTATAAATTACGTGAAACAGGTACAACTGATAAATCGGGTACAACAGTACGTTTCTACCCAAGTGCTGAAACCTTTAGTCAAACCATTTTCAATGTTGATATTTTAGCGCGTCGTTTACGTGAATTGTCATTCTTAAACGCGGGTGTACGTATTGTCCTGCGTGATGAACGCGTCAATCTTGAGAATGTCTATGACTACGAAGGTGGTTTATCTGAGTTCGTTAAATACATTAACGAAGGCAAAACTCACCTGAATGATATTTTTCATTTCACTGCTGCACAGGCCGACAACGGTATTACGGTAGAAGTCGCATTACAGTGGAATGATTCTTATCAGGAAAATGTACGTTGCTTTACCAATAACATCCCGCAAAAGGATGGTGGTACGCATCTGGCCGGTTTCCGTGCTGCGTTGACCCGTGGTTTAAATAACTACATGGACAGCGAAAATATCCTGAAAAAGGAAAAAGTAGCGGTATCGGGTGATGATGCGCGTGAAGGCCTGACTGCCATCGTGTCAGTCAAAGTACCTGATCCGAAATTCTCTTCACAGACTAAAGAAAAACTGGTATCGAGTGAAGTAAAAACCGCTGTCGAACAGGCCATGAACAAGGCATTTTCTGAATATTTATTGGAAAATCCACAAGCAGCCAAGGCCATTGCCGGCAAGATCATTGATGCAGCACGTGCGCGTGATGCAGCGCGTAAAGCACGCGAAATGACACGCCGTAAGAGTGCGCTGGATATTGCCGGTCTTCCAGGTAAACTGGCTGATTGTCAGGAAAAAGATCCAGCTTTGTCTGAACTGTACCTGGTCGAGGGTGACTCTGCAGGTGGTTCGGCCAAGCAAGGTCGTAACCGTAAAATGCAGGCGATTTTACCGCTGAAAGGTAAGATCCTGAACGTGGAACGTGCCCGTTTTGACCGCATGATTTCCTCTGCTGAAGTCGGTACGCTGATTACCGCATTGGGCTGTGGTATTGGTCGTGAAGAATATAATCCGGACAAACTGCGTTATCACAAAATCATTATCATGACCGATGCTGACGTGGATGGTTCGCATATCCGTACCTTACTGTTGACGTTCTTCTTCCGTCAAATGCCGGAACTTGTGGAACGTGGTCATATTTATATCGCACAGCCACCATTATATAAGCTGAAAAAAGGTAAGCAGGAACAGTACATCAAGGACAATGATGCACTGGAAACTTACCTAATTTCGAATGCGATTGATGAGCTGGAACTGCATATCAGTGCAGAAGCGCCTGCGATTCGTGGTGAAGCACTGGCGAATGTGATTGCTGATTATCAGACTTCCCAGAAGAGCTTGGCACGTTTGACCCAGCGTTATCCTGCGAGTCTGCTTGATGCACTACTTTCACTGGAAGGTTTTAAGCTGGATCAGCTGGAAGACAAAACCTATGTGGAAATATGGGGTGAGAATCTGCGTGCAGCGATTGAAGCCATTCAGCCAACATTACGTCCAGAATTGACCCTGGAGCGTTTTGAAAAAGAACTGGCAGATGGTCAAAAAACTGCAAGCTGGTTGCCACGTATCACGATCTATGTACATAACTTGCCACATAGCTACCTGTTAGACTCAGTACTGTTAGGTTCAAGTGAATATGCACGTTTATTAAAGAATTCAAAGAGCTGGTTTAGTCTGCTTGAAGATGGTGCATATTTGCAAAAAGGCGATCGCAAGATTCAGGTCAGCAATTTCCATCAGGTTTGGCAACATATCTTGCAGGACTCACGTCGTGGCATGATGATCCAGCGCTATAAAGGTCTGGGCGAGATGAATGCGGAACAGTTATGGGAAACCACCATGGATCCAGACAACCGTAACATGCTGCAAGTGACAGTTACCGATGCGATTGAAGCGGATCGTATGTTCTCTTGCTTGATGGGCGATGACGTAGAACCACGTCGTGCTTTCATTGAAGAAAATGCCTTGAATGCAGATATTGATGCATAACCCTTCAGGATAAAATCAGATATAAAAAAGCGCCTTTCGAGGCGCTTTTTTTAGACCAATTTTTTTACTCATATCCTGTGAGCTAGGCAAAATAAAGTAATTTTGGACAGATTTTTGGATATAGAACAGGTTCATTTTAGTTTTTAAAAGCCAAGTTGAATAAGCTGGATCGACTCTAAGGAAGGGTTTATGTATACATCATCAGCTCAGGAGAATACCTGAAATATGGAGTGAATCTGTCGTTATAACGACAATCAGGATTGATTCTTTGAAGAATAATATTTGAACAGGAAAGAGAGGTAGAAGGACGCTCTTTATACGATGAAGAGTATATATGCAGTCCAGAATGCTGGGTGAAAACTGCATAGGTCAAAGTGGCATTAGAGGAATATAAATGCAATAAAACTGATCAAATATTCAGTTTGGATTTGGCTGAAAATAATAAATACTCCCCCATGTAGAAAAACTAAGTTCTCAATCACTTATAAAAAATTTGGTGTAATAAATTAAAGAATACGTGAGTGATATTGCTTTAAGTGTGTAGTAATTCTGATCAAATATGTGGATAACTCTGAAGTTATCCATAATTTTTATGTGAATAAGATAATATTTTTCCACAAACTTTAATCCATGTATTAATTCTTCATTTTAAATCCAAATTTAAACTCTCTTGTCTTGTGGGTAAGTGTTTTTAAATTTAAAATGGCATTTTAAATTTAAAAGGGATTTGGCGAGATATCGCTAGTATGACCAGACGATTCCTTGGATTGGTTTTAAAATAAAAAAATTATTATAAATTAAATACTTATAAATATGGTGTAGTTTATCTAATCATTGGCGTGGAACATATTTTTAATTAAAAATAAAGGTGTAGTTAAACTACATAATTGATTTAATAATCAAGTGAACTTTCATTTTTATTTCAGAATCATACTTTTATCGATTTTCGCTTAACTTTTTCTTTTTCTCTCTTATGGCTTATTTTTTGATTTCATTATTGAAAATCGGGCACTTCTTTTATTACTCGATAGAAAAGAGGGAGGGAATCGCTGAAATGATATTGATTAGGAACAAGAAAAAGAGGATTGATAAAATGACGATGAAAAATAAAAAAGCGCCTGACGGCGCTTTTTTTTAATCATATTTATGGTGTTAAAATGACTTTACGGCAGTCTTCTTCCTTTTTATCAAAAATACGGTAACCTTCCGCAGCATCTTCCAGTTTCATGCGATGGGTAATAATCAGATCTGGAGACAGATCTCCATTTTCAATATGTTCTAGCAACTGCGGCAAGTAGTTATGCACATGGGTTTGTCCCATTTTAAAGGTTAAACCTTTGTCAAAGGCATCACCAAACAGGAAGCCGTGAATTGGACCAGCATAAACTCCAGGTACACTCACTACACCGCCGCGGCGGACCGCTGCAATACATTGTCTTAGCGCTGAACCACTCGAACCTTCTAATTTCAGGTTGGTCATTACGGTTTCCAGCATGCTGCCTTTGGCTTCAAAACCGACCGCATCAATGACGGCATCGACTCCACGATAACCTGTGGTGTTTTGAATGATAAATTCAGCAGCATCGACTTCATCAAAATTGACAGGAATTACCCCATAGGTTTGATGTGCGAAACGCAGACGGTAAGGATGGTGATCGACCATAAAGATCTGCTCGGCACCGAGCATCCGCGCGCAGGCAGCAGCCAGCAGACCGACCGGACCGGCACCATAAATCGCCACACTGGAACCTCGACCAACTTGGGCATTGTTTACTGCTTGCCACGCGGTTGGCACAATATCGGTCAGGAATAATACTTTTTCATCAGGCAGGGAACCTGGTACTTTAAATGGTCCGACATTGCCTTTGGGGATCCGTACATATTCAGCCTGACCACCCGGTATACCACCATACAGATGGCTAAAGCCAAATAAAGCTGCCCCTGGTGGGATCTGTTTTTTGTTGAGAATTGCACCACGACCGGTATTGGTATTTTCACAGGCAGCCATGAGTTCATGTTCACAGAAAAAACAGTGACCGCATGCAATCACAAAGGGAATAATCACCCGGTCACCTTTTTTGACTTCGGTTACTTCTGGGCCGACTTCTTCTACAATTCCCATAAATTCATGGCCGAAAATATCACCGTCTTCAGTGGCCGGAATTTTCCCCCGGTATAAATGCAGATCTGAGCCACAGATGGCGGTGGCTGTCACCCTTAAAATAACGTCATCTGGTTCCTGAATCACTGGATCTGGAACGGATTCAACTCGTACATCCCGAGCACCATGATAGGTAAGAGCACGCATGCGGATTTCCTCTCTCTAGTTCAACATTAAACAGACTCGTAGCAAGGCTGCCAAAAATTAAAAAACACTTGTATTAGAGCCTTAGGATGAAACAGCACGCTGTAAATTAATGTATGAAATAAGGCATCCAACTGTTTAAAAAATAAACTTATATAGGGTTTGTGTAATTCATGACCTTATGTGTCGAATGAATAGAAAAAAACAGAATTAAAGAAACATCTAGACGTAGATGAAAAAATACAGGGGGGAAAATGGAAGAGAAAACATTAAAAATAGTGAATAAAAAAGAGATGAACAACGTTGGTCATTCATCTCTTATCTTAAATCTTACTAAAAGAGCTTTAGAACGTCTGTTCCAGACTTTCCAGTTCCATCATCAGTTCTAGCATTTGCTCTTCGGCTGTTTCCAGTTTGGCTTTTAGCTCGGTTTGCTCATTCATCAGTTTCAGCAAATCATTTTTACGTGATGCTTCGTATAAAGCACTGTCACCCAGCAGGTTTTCAATTTCAATCAGTCGCGGCTGTAGTTTGGCCATCTGTGCTTCGCATTTTTCAATATTCTTGCGAATCGGACGACTTAGTTCCCGCTGGCGAGCAGCTTCCTTACGTTGTGCTTCCTTGTCCAGTTTGGAAATAGTCGGTTTGACTTCGACTTGGGATTTCACCGGTTCTGCTGGCTTTTGCCCATTTTTAATCATCTCAATACGGGCTTGGCGTAACCAGTCAGCATAGGCAGTAAGATCACCATCAAACTCACGGCATTGACCATTATGTACCAGTAGCAGTTCATCACAGACGCTGGCGATGAGCTGACGTTCATGCGAAACTAGAACTACCGCGCCCTGAAAATCTTGTAAAGCCATAGTCAGTGCATGACGCATATCCAGGTCTAAATGGTTGGTCGGCTCATCCAGAATCAGTACATTCGGACGCTGCCAAACAATCAGTGCTAGGGCCAAACGTGCACGTTCACCGCCTGAGAAGCTTTCGCTTGGCGTATCCATACGTTCGCCACTAAAACCGAAACTACCCAAGAAGGAGCGTAGACTGGCTTCACTGATTTTTTTATCTGCGATACGTGCCAGCTGTAACATTGGGCTGGCATTACCATCCAGTGCATCCATTTGATGCTGGGCAAAATAACCAATATTCAGTAATTCTGAATCTTTCCGCAGACCCTGAATCAGTTTCAGGTCACCGACCAGCGATTTAATCAGCGTGGATTTACCGGCACCATTCATCCCAAGCAAACCGATCCGGCTGTTTGGCGTGATCTGTAAATTTACATTGGTGACAATCAGCTTGTCGCCATAACCAATATCGGCATGTTCCAGTTGCAATAACGGCGAACTCATTTTGGTCGGTTCACGGAAACTGAAGGTAAATGGCGTATCGACATGGGCTGCAGATAGTTCCTGCATTCGTTCCAGCTGTTTGATCCGGCTCTGTGCCTGTTTGGCTTTGGTCGCTTGCGCTTTAAAACGGTCAATATATTTTTGCAGATGCGCGCGGGTTTCCAGCTGCTTTTCATACGCCTGTTGCTGCTGTGCCAGACGTTCACTACGGGTACGCTCGAAAGTCGAGTAGTTGCCGGTATATAAAATCAGTTCCTGATTTTCGATATGTAAAATGTGATCGGTAATCGCATCGAGGAAATCCCGGTCATGCGAAATCAGCACCAGCGTACCTTCATAAGCCTTGAGCCAGTCTTCTAGCCAGAGAATCGCATCCAGGTCCAGATGGTTGGTCGGTTCATCGAGGAGTAGTAAATCTGAACGGCTCATCAAGGTACGCGCCAGATTCAGACGCATACGCCAGCCACCGGAAAAACTTGAAACATCCAGCTGTGATTGATGTTCAAAGAAGCCCAGACCCGCCATCAGCTGCGAGGCTTTGGCAGGAGCCGAATAACCTGAAATTTCATCAAAACGGCCATATAAATGTGCCAGTTCTGCATCATCCAGTTGATCCGGCTGATCGAGTTTTTGCTGAATATCCCAGTATTCTTCATCGCCCGACAATACGAAATCAATGGCTTTCATATTCAGTGCTTTGATTTCCTGAGCCATATGCGCCACGGTCCATACCGCAGGTCGGGTCAGCGAACCGGTGTCCGATTCCATGCCGCCCAGCAAGGCTGAAAACAGGGTTGATTTTCCAGCACCATTGACACCGGTTAGGCCAATTTTCCATCCTGGGTGTAACTGCATCGACGCTTTTTGAAATAAAACACGTCCACCGCGACGTATAGATAACTGGTCTAACTGAATCATTGAGAAATCAAAGCTAAGAAATAAGATGCGCCTATTCTAAAGGAAAGCCCTGTGAAAATGAAAAATCTTACCGATTTTGCTGAAATGAATCAGTTTTCATCTCTGTCAATTGATTTGGGATAGACGCATAAGTTGAGTAAAAGCTCTATTTTATGCATGAACAGTGGTTTATAGTTCAGGCTGATCGAGTAAAAAATACCATAGAGTCAAATAAAAATGAAAAAGGGATGTTTAATTTTGTCGGCACTGGGTCTTTTGGTGTCGACTTCAACTCAAGCCAGAGTGAATGTCTGTGTTTTTGATTTGCTGGGAAAATCTGGTGAATCTTATAAGCTGCTGGAGGAATGGGCGCTGGCAGCAAAAGGCTGGGGTGCCGAAATTCAGCTAAGCGCTTATCAGGATGAAGCCAAGGTCGATCAGGACGTCAAAGCCGGAAAATGTGATGCCTTCTATATGACCTCAATGCGTGCCCGGGCTTATAACAAATTTGCTGGATCGATTGATGCAATTGGCGGCGTGCCGAATAATGACATTGCCATGAAAGCCATCAGCTATGTACTGGATAAACGCAATAGCAAACGCCTGATCACCCAGATTGGCAAAGAAAAATTCGAAGTGGCGGGTATTGGTCAGATTGGCCCAGCCTATATTTTTGTTCGTGATCGTACTCTAAATAAACTGGAACAGGTCAAAGGCAAGAAATTTGCCGTGCTGCATTATGACTATGCGCAAAAAATCATGGTCGACCGGATTGAAGCAGTACCGGTCATGTCGGAAATTTCCAATTTTATTCGCAAGTTTAATCAGGGCGAAGTGGATATTGTCGCTGCACCGGCTTATGCATTTAAACCGCTAGAATTACAGAAAGGACTAGGCCGTCAAGGCGCAATGATTAATTTTCCGGTGATTAATGTCACTGCTGATCTGATTATTCGTCAGGAAAAGTTCCCGGCAAGCTTTGCCGCACAATCCCGAAACTGGTTTGTGAAACAGTTACCGCGCAGCTTTGCCATGGTCAAGCGCATGGAAGCTGAGATTCCAAGCAAATATATTCTGAATCTAAGCCGTGAAGATCGTGTGGCCTACCAAAAGATTCTGCGTGATGGGCGGATCGATTTAACCAAACAGGGGATTTATGATCAGGGCATGATGAACGTATTGAAACGCGCGCGTTGTACGGTAGAAAGAACCAATTTTGAATGTTCGATTGGTGGCGAATAAATCTGAAATCATGTATATCTTTGTAACTATATCTGGGTAAATGTAATTATAAGAAAGCAGTTTTAAATATTAAGATATTGATATTTAAATATATATTTAAAAATAACTTAGGCAATTATTGCTGATTTATCTTTATAGGCCAAAATGCCGGTTTTAAATGGAGTAAATGCTCTATTTTTTTTAATTAAACTTGCTTAATATTTGTCCCGTGTACGGACACTCAGCGAATAACAAGATTTCAAAGGATAACTACAATGAAAAAAACACTCTTATCATTGGCTGCATTCTCTGCATTTGGTTTTGCAAGTACGGCGCATGCAGAAAAAGTCGATATCTGTGTGTTTGACTTACTTGGTAAATCCGGTGAGTCTTTCCAGATGGCGCAAGAATGGGCACTGGCTGCAAAAGGCTGGGGCGCAGAAATTAATCTGATTGCCCGTCAGGATGAAGCGGTTGCCGACAATGACTTCAAGGCCGGTAAATGTGATGGCGTGTTTATGACCGCCATGCGTGCCCGTCAATACAATAAATTTGCCGGTTCTATTGATGCACTGGGTGGTGCACCAAGTAATGCCATTGCCCAGCGTGCGATCAGTTTTGCTCTCGACAAACGTAATGCAGCGAAAATGGTCAGTAATATGGGCAGCAAAAAATATGAAATTGCCGGTATTTCCCCGCTGGGTTCGGCATTTATTTTCGTGCGTGATAAGAATATCAATTCGATTGAAAAAGCCGCAGGGAAGAAATTCGCCGTACTCGGCTATGACGATGCCCAGAAAATTATGGTTCAGCGCGTCGGTGCGCAGGCAGTGATCTCCGATGTTTCCAACTTTGTCGCCAAATTTAATAATGGTCAGGTGGATATGGTCGGTGCGCCTGCTTATGCCTACAAGCCATTAGAAATCTATAAAGGTCTGGGTAATAACGGCGCAATGTTTAATTTCCCGGTACTGCATGTGACTTCTGATTTTGTGATTCGTCCGGAAAAGTTCCCCGCAGGTTTTGGACAGAAATCGCGTGACTGGTTTATCAAAAACCTGCCAAAGAGCATGGCCATGATCAAACGTCTGGAAGCCGGTATTCCGTCGAAATATAAAATGAACCTGAACGTTGAAGATAAAACCAAGTATCAGAAAATGTTACGTGATGGCCGGATGGACATGACCAAACGTGGAATCTATGATGCCAGCATGATGTCGGTCTTAAAACGTGCCCGTTGTTCTGTCGATAAGGCCAACTTTGAATGTTCAATGGCTGGCGAATAATCTGATTTTTAAAGCAAAAAGCTTAGAGTGATCTAGGCTTTTTTTATGGCTGAACCAGGTCAGATCTGCCATTGTGCAGCGAATAAAATAGCTTAAGCTTAATCTAAATATTAAATTCGAATGTTTCATATAAAAAACAATCACATGTGACTAAAACTTCAATAACAAAAACAAGCGATAAGGAAATGAGGATGATGCATAGAGGATGGAAAGTACTGGCATTGGCTACAGCGACACTGGCTGTTTCAGGTCTGGCGCAAGCCAAACAGGTGATTTGCGTATTTGATCTGGTCGGTAAAAACGGTGATGTCTATAGTGTGATGAAAGACTATCAGTTGGCGGCCAAAAACTGGGGGGCAGATATCGAATTGCGGGTGAATACCAATGAAGCCGTGGTCGCAGAAGATTTTAAAGCCGGAAAATGTGACGGGATCAGTGTCACTGGTATGCGTGGCCGTCAATTTAACAAGTTTACCGGATCGCTGGATGCAATCGGGGCTATCACCGATCTGAATCTGGCGGTTAAAGTCATGCAGGGCCTGGCCAGTCCCACCTTCGCCAAACAAATGCTGCAAGGTAAATATGAAATTGTTGGAGTGATTCCGGTAGGTGATGCTTTTCTGTTAGTGAACGACCGCAGTATTAATACCGTTGCCAAAGCAGCCGGCAAGAAAATTGCGGTACTAAGCCATGACGAAGCACAAAAAATCATGGTACAGCAGGTTGGTGCACAAGCAGTGAGTGCCGAAATCAGCAATTTTGCCAGTATGTTTAACAATGGTCAGGTGGATATTATCGGTGCACCAGCTGCAGCATTTAAGCCTTTAGAATTACATAAAGGTTTGGGTAACAAAGGTGCGATTGTGAATTATCCGGTATTGCAGGTCACAGGCAATATCATTATCCGTCCAGATAAATTCCCGGCAGGATACGGGCAAAAATCACGTGAATGGGTCAAGAGCCAGTTACCACGTGCCTTTGGTATTTTGGGTAAAATGAAAGTAGATATTCCATCGAAATACTGGATGGATATTCCTGCGGCAGATAAACCAGGTTATCAGAAAATGATGCGGGATTCCCGAATTGACCTGACCAAACGCGGCGTTTATGACAAACGCATGATGAAATTGCTGTGGCAATTCCGCTGCAAACAGAATCCGACAAATTTTGAATGTGCCTTACAGGATGAGAACTACAAATAATCCTGATAAAATTACTCTGATTTGACTTTTAATCTGTAGAGACTGACCATATATTGAGTGTGCTATACTTAAATATGGTCTTTTCTTTTTAAAGACATTCCATTCAACAGAGGAATCCGCCATGAATGCCCAAGCGCTTGTGCTCACCGACAATGCCGCAAATAAAGTACGCCAGTTGCGTGACAGTGAAGGTAACCAAGACTTAATGCTCCGTGTCTATGTGACCGGTGGCGGCTGTTCAGGTTTCTCTTATGGCTTTAACTTTGCAGAAAGCCAGAATGAAGATGATGCAGAATTCGCCAATGGCGATGTTAAAGTCCTGGTCGATTCACTGAGTTATCAGTATCTGGTTGGTTCGGTAGTAGATTATTTAGAAGGTCTGGAAGGTTCACGTTTCGTGGTACAAAACCCGAATGCAACTACGACCTGTGGTTGTGGATCTTCATTCTCGATCTAAATCCATGCACAAAAAAGTCCTCTCAATGAGGACTTTTTTTATATCTGGAAGAACGTTTAGCTATCCAGTTTTACCGCTTCAAGCAGGTCAAAGATCACGGTAGTGACATCCTGACTCAACTCGCGGTTATTAAAAATTTCATAGGCGCTAATGGTAATGTCGGTATCGCTTGGCAACAGACGCTGTTCTTCTTCGATCAGGTCATTGATCGGCAATAAGGTCTGTTTGATTTCCAGATGCAGAATATCTTTATATTCCAGATTTTCATCGTCGAGTTCAATCAGTTGTTCATTGAAATAAGGCAGCAAAATCGAATGAAGATAGGGTTGGATGTCCTCGATATCAAAGATCTCGATATCACGGGTTTCATCAATCGTACTAATGTGGTCATTTACTTCAATTAAAATATGGTAGTAACTCACACGAATCTCCAAAGATGGCCTGAACAATGTAGCCAATCACAATAACATGAAATCAGAATAGAGTGTTTTTTATAATACTTATACACTTAAATTAATTAGGGAATTCAAGCTGATCACTTAACGGTTATAAAGCAAGGTCTTGTCTGCAGGTCGCAGCTGGAAGTGTTGCAGATTCTGTTTACCCAGCACCGGATACATCAGTGCTTCCGGGTCATTATGGTGATACAGCCCCAAGGCATGTCCGAGTTCATGTGCCAGAGTCAGACGGAGATCATCTTCTGCATCAAACTGATAGACATGAATTTGATCACCCATAAACACGCCTTTATGAAATTCGCGGGCAGGGAAACGCTGTTGGGCTTGAATGATATTCTGCTGATGGTTTTGCAGACCATGTTGATGCATGGAAACATTCATATTAAAGGAACTTTGCTGTTCCTGAAGGTACTGAAGTTCCCGTTGAAAACTTTCCGATTTGCGCTGTAAAGCCAAAACCTCATATTCAATCTGCTCATGTTCATAAGCAGATAAATTTGGCTGACGGCGTCGTTGCTGTAAGGCCTGAAATTCACTATTCATCTGATCTCTTTGCTGGATCAGGCGTTGCTGCTGACTTTCCAGATGCTGATGGGATGCTTCCAGATTTTTGACCTGACGTTGATACTTGGCGTCATCTGCCAGCAACTGTTTTTCGACTTTCTTCAAGGCATCATAGTCTTGCTGGCGTTGATCATAGATCAGGTGAATACTCAGCCTGGCATTTTCATCATAGACCATCAAATCATCACGATTGCTTCCCTGATGCCAGATTTCGATCGCTTCCTTGCTCAGTTGAATGACTTGATCTTTACTTAGTCCAAAGCCTGAATCGACCTGATCAATTCGGAAACGTAAGCGTGTATCGAAAGGATGCGTCAAGCGATCAGCCAGCGAGTTATAGCGCAGTTGAGGATGGGTTTGGGCCTGCATATGTAGATAGGCAGACATGATCAATCCCACTACGAGCAGACAGAGCAGAAGACGCATATTTTTTATTTAAATGTCTATTTTTTAAAAATATAGCTTAATTTTAATGCCTTTCCCATGCTTATTTGCATCATCCTTCAGCTTTTGGATAAAGCCCTAATTCGGCCAAAGCCTGCTGCAAAATTTCAAGGCGGATTGCCGGATCTATACCATTTTGCATCTGCATATTGAGTGAAAATGCCACGATTTCAGCCTGCGGTGTTTCAACCCAGCCGGTGAGCCAGCCGACTTGCGGTTCCACATCCATGCCCCAACCGGATTTGACATATAGTCGATAAGCTTTCCGCTCCTGTAAAAATAACATGGCTTTGACTTGTTGCTGGACTTGAGGATCAAAGGCCAGTTGCTCTCGGGCCAACGCAGAAACAAATTGGACTTCCTGTTTTGGAGTAACTTTCAAAGGGCCTACCAACCAGAAGTTATCGACCTGTTGACCAATCTGCTGATTACCAAATTGGATGCGTTGTACTTCCTGTTGCATCAGTTCAAGGCCAATACGACGCGCCAGTTCCTGATAGACGGGTACAGCAGAAGCTTGCATGGCTTGGCCGAGAGTCATGTCTTTTTCCCAGGCTGAAAAACTACGTTTCTTACCATCCCATTTAAAAATTTCATTGGTTGTGGCTTTGCCATGTTGCAGGCCAATCAGGGCATTGAGCATTTTAAAAGTAGAGGCGGGAACATATTCGGTATCTGCACGGCTTAAATCATTGCCATAGACCTGTATCTGTTGACCACGCTGAATCACTAAAACGCCAGAGCTTTGCGCCTGATCAAATAATTGGGCAATGGCTTGAGTCGATTGAGTCGAAGTGATATGAGATGGGGAAGATGAAACGGGTAAGGTACACGCCGTCAGGCTCAAGCAATTAAGTAAAGGCAGAAAAATCAGAGTTTTCATGGGTTCAGGGTATTTTAATGTTTGATTTAACTTAAACAGCTTTTCCTGAAAATACGATCAAATTTTGGTAATTTTTATTTTATTCTTTTAAGTCGAGACATAAAAAAACCGCGCTTTCGCGCGGTTTTTTCAGTTAAAGCGACAAATTATTTTTTGTCATCTTTCACTTCAGTGAACTCAGCATCTACAACGCCGTCGTCCGCTTTTTGAGATTGACCTTCGCCGCCTTGGAATGCATTCGGGTCAAAACCTTGCGCACCACCTTGGCCTTGAGCAGCTTCATATGCACGTTGTGTAATTGGCATGATGATATTTTGCAGCGCTTCAGTTTTCGCTTTGATTTCTTCAACGTCATTTTCTTTAGTTGCAGCTTCAAGCTCAGAAACCGCCGTTTCAACAGCAGTTTTTTCGTCAGCTGTTACTTGTTCACCAAGATCTTTCACTGCTTTTTGTGAAGAAGCAACTAAAGCATCCGCTTCGTTGCGTGCTTTTGCAAGCTCTTCAAATTTACGGTCTTCTTCAGCATTCGCTTCAGCATCTTTGATCATTGCTTCGATTTCAGCATCAGACAAACCTGAGTTTGCTTTAATCTGGATCGATTGCTCTTTACCAGTGCTCTTGTCTTTCGCAGATACTTTCAAGATACCATCAGCATTGATGTCGAAAGATACTTCAATTTGTGGCACACCACGTGGCGCAGGTGGGATGTCGCCTAACTGGAAGTTACCCAACAATTTGTTTTGCTGCGCCATTTTACGTTCACCTTGGTAAACTGAAATGTCTACAGCAGGCTGGTTGTCCGCAGCGGTTGAGAACACTTGAGATTTCTTCGCAGGAATCGTGGTGTTTTTCTCGATGATTGCAGTCAACACGCCGCCCATGGTTTCAATACCAAGTGTCAACGGAGTTACGTCAAGTAGAAGTACGTCAGTTTTGTCACCTGAAAGTACCGCACCTTGAATCGCAGCACCCATGGCTACTGCTTCGTCAGGGTTTACGTCTTTACGTGGCTCTTTACCGAAGAACTCTTGAACCTTTTGTTGAACCATTGGCATACGAGACTGACCACCTACCAGGATCACGTCAGAGATGTCAGAAGTCGAAAGACCTGCATCTTTAAGCGCAATACGGCAAGGTTCAATGGTACGCGCAACCAGGTCAGCAACCAGACCTTCAAGTTTTGCACGTGTTACGTTGATCACTAAGTGTTTAGGACCAGTCGCATCAGCAGTGATGTATGGAAGGTTGATTTCAGTTGCATTTGAAGAAGAAAGCTCGATTTTCGCTTTCTCCGCAGCTTCTTTTAAACGCTGTAACGCCAGTGGATCTTGTTTCAGGTTAAAGTTTTGTTCTTTCTTGAACTCTTCAACCAGGAACTCGATTAACGCGTTATCGAAGTCTTCACCACCTAGGAACGTATCACCGTTAGTCGACAATACTTCGATTTGCTGGTCACCATCAAGGTCAGCAATTTCAATGATTGAAACGTCGAAAGTACCACCACCCAAGTCGTAAACCGCGATTTTACGGTCGCCTTCTTTCTTGTCCATACCGAACGCAAGTGCCGCAGCAGTTGGCTCGTTGATGATACGTTTAACTTCTAAACCTGCAATTTTACCTGCATCTTTAGTTGCTTGACGTTGTGCATCGTTGAAGTAAGCAGGAACAGTAATAACAGCTTCAGTTACGGTTTCGCCCAGGTAATCTTCAGCAGTTTTCTTCATCTTTTTCAAGATTTCAGCAGAAACCTGTTGTGGCGCCAATTTTTTGTCGTTGACATCAACCCAAGCATCACCGTTGTCTGCTTTGATGATTTTGTAAGGAACCAGACCGATATCTTTTTGTACCGCTTGGTCTTCATAACGACGACCGATCAAACGTTTGATCGCGAACAATGTATTTTTCGGATTCGTTACTGCTTGACGCTTTGCAGATTGACCTACCAGAATTTCGCCATCTTTATAGGCAATAATAGATGGAGTGGTACGCGCGCCTTCAGCGTTTTCGATTACTTTAACTTTGTCGCCTTCAAGTACTGCAACACATGAGTTTGTAGTACCTAAGTCAATACCAATGATTTTAGCCATTTGGATGTTTCCTCTAAAATTTTTTTGTGATTTACACTTGTTATCCGATATGAGAGCCGTTCGATTTTTTTCAAGTAAAATTTTTGAAAAATTTCACAAACTCCCGAATTTATTTGGCTTAAGCGCCGACCATCACCATGGCAGGACGCAATAAGCGACTGTTAAGCGTGTAGCCTTTTTGCAAAACAGTCCCAATTTCATTTGCTTTGGCATTTGGATCAATCCCGACTGCCTGATGCAGATCCGCATTGAAACCGTTGTTGGTATCCACTGCCACAACCCCAAATTTCTCCAAGGTATGCAATAAAGATTTAAGGGTCAGTTCAACACCTTCACGCAATGGTGTTTGCTCTTCACCTGCAGCCACAATGGCACGTTCCAGATTGTCGACTGTTTCTAGAAGCTCTTTAGAGAACTTTTCCAGAACTGTATCTTTATGCTTTTCAGATTCACGCTGAATACGTTCAACACTCTTTTGTGCTTCATAAACTGCATTGGCGGTACGGGCTTTTTCTAACTTTAAATCACCTTCAAGCTGCGCAATCTGCTCTTGTAAAGACTCAACGGAAACTTCAGCCTGCTCGGTTTCAGCTTGAGTTTGCGCTGTATCTTGTTCCGCTTGCTCTTGCTCAAGTTGTTGAGCTTGCTCGTTTTGCTCAGTCGCCATTGATTTACTCCGTTTAAATGGGTTCTTAAACATGTACAGTCCTTAGGCCTCAGTGTTCACTGCGTTTATGCTGAACTGCCATGGTTGTGAAGTTCTTGATTACCTAAAGAAATCGGGGCAGGGTGTAAAAATTCAAGCGTCGACCCAGATTAAATTTAAGATTTATACAAAATACTGAATCCAGCGGATAGCAGAACAAGCTATTCAGAACACAACAGCAGGATAGGATGAGAATAAAATACACGGACATCAGCAGCGATGAATCCGAATTTTGAACTGAATAGATTTAATTAGCGACTAAATCTAAGAATTAAGTATTTGAAAATAAATATAAAAAATGAATAATCGTATTTTTGAATCAAATTAATAATTTTAATCCGTTTTAAGTATTGGTAAAAAAATTGCATCATACTTCTATTAACAGCGACCTTGTTCAGAGGAGAGAGCCGAACCGGGTTGCTGTTGCCCTATTTTAGAGTTGCTTTTTTCAAGCTGAGTATCCCCAAAACTCAGCTTTTTTTTGCCTATTTATTTATTAGACATAAAAACGATTAATATCTAAGCAATAAAGTCTTTCACAATAGATGAACTTTTGATTAATATTTATTCTAGATTCTATCGCTGTAGTTTCTTCTTATTTTGAAATGTGTTTTCGTGGCTTATCCTGTTCTCTAGATAAGCCTTTTTTTGTCCAGAATTTACCTTTTTTGAATTTGTTGGAATCAGTCGTCTCTATTTTAGCGGTTTGTAAGATAAAACTTACAGCTTGGATAGTGAATGTCCGCTTCATGAGAGCAAGTTGATTCGATAGGATAATTTATATAGAGAATAGGATGTTCTGGTTGAATTGCTGAGAAGCATAAGCAAAGTGGAAGTTCGTTTAACATAACCCTCTGCAAAGGCCCTAAAGAAATTTTCTTTAGGGCCTTTGTCTATCTGGCAGCTATCTTTTTCCATTTAAAAAGCCCAGTCTGGGCTTTTAATACAGAAAATGATTCAAGTCTTAATCGCGACGATCGCGTGAACGTTGTTCTTGATGACGTCGGTTGTCATTCCAGCGTTGATTAGAACGATTTTGCTGGACTTTTTTACTGCGTTGATCTGTTACACGTTTACGCTCCAGATCCTGACGACGTTTACGTTCTGCCTCTGTCTGTTTTTGCCGTTGCGTCATGATATTTTTACGTTGCTGTTCATGGCGCTGTCGTTCCAGTTGGCTTTTACGTCGATCCAGCTCTAACTGTCTTTTACGATCCTGCTCCCAATTGCGATGTTGTAATTCCTGTTTACGTCGATCCAGTTCAATGCGTTTGCGTTGCTGTTCATATTCCCAACGTTGCCGCTCATAGCGACGATCTTGTTCATAACGCCGGTCCAGTTCATAGCGACGGTCATAACGCTGATCATAGCGGCCATCATAATAGCCACCATCTTCAGGAAATGCGACGCAGCCTACAGCTAAAAATGCAGTCGCCAAAGACAGAGCTATAATTTTGCTAGCCATAGGCATCCTCCCGATTTGTAATAAAAAATATACTTAAGCTCGCAAAAGTACGTCAAAAATAACCTTTAAACGGTCAATGACATCTTTTATAAATGAGGGTAACGTATCGAGTAGAAGCTATATGTACATTGATATTAAGACTTATATAAGAATATGGTCACTGAAACGCTAATCGTGTAGAAACTATGAAGAATTAAGAGAATAAGGACTAAAAATAATGACTGTGAATCCTCCGGTTCTGAAAAGTGTGATGGAAAAGGGACAAGGGACGGCAGCGCGTATGCTGGACCGCTTACCTGGCATTGCACAGGAAGCATTAGTTAAGGCTCTGGATTATCCTCATGTTTATCCTGATTTAGATCCATTGGTTAAATGCCTGATGGCCATCCAGATAAAACAGGGGCATAGCAGTTTTATCAGTGAGGATCTGGCTCATTCGCGCACATTGTTTGATGCACGCATGAAAGCGATCGCGGCTAAACCAACTACTGTCAAAGTCATCGAAGAGCTGCGCCTGCCTTTGCAAAGTGGCAGCATCTTTGCCCGGCATTATCATCCAGCTCCACAAAAGAAGTTGCCGATGGTGATTTTTTATCATGGCGGTGCATTTATGGTGGGCGGTCTGGACAGCCATGATGAATTCTGTCGCTTGCTGGCAGTACATGCCAAAGTGCAGGTGCTAAGCGTGGCTTATCCGCTGACGCCAGAATTTAGCCCCTTGCAGATGGTACAGGTTTGTGAAGATGCCTTGGCTTGGGCACATCAGCATAGTAAGCAACTAAAAATCTATAAAAATCGTATTGCCGTAGCAGGGGACAGTGCGGGCGGAAATCTGGCTACTGTGGTGGCACAGCGCAGTGCAGGTAAATCTTATGCCGCACGAGCACAGCTTTTGCTTTATCCGGCGGTCGACTTTAAAAGTCGCCATCCTTCTTTTTATGCCTATAAAGATGGACTGGTACTTTCGGAACAGGATATTGATCTGGTGACCTTAATGTATGCCCAAACCCATCAGATTGAACTGGATGATCCGCTGATTTCACCCACCTATGGTGAATTGCAAAACTTGCCGCCAAGTTATGTGATTACTGCACGTCATGATGTCCTGCATGATGAAGGTTCAATCTATGCACATAAACTACGTCAGAATGGCGTGAGTGTTCATTATCATGAATATACCGATCAGGCACATGGTTTTATTAACCTGACGCCGATCTCCCGCCGTGCCAAAAAATATGTGATTGAGATCAGCAAAAATTTCCGCAAATTTTGGGACAAAAATAGTTAAATCCAAGGCTTGAATGTAAAAAGGTGTTTCTCATGAAACACCTTTTTTGTAGATAGGTTTTTATCAGTTCTTATACTTTGCTGCTGATCTGCGCTTCAGGAAAGATCAGATTGAATTTGGGGACATAAAAGCTTTGCAGCAATTTGGCTTTGGAAAAATCTGGAAATATATTCTCGGCATTTTGCCATTCTACTTGCGAGAGTTTGGAGAGGTGACCGCGGAACTGTGGACTAAACTGAAAACGCTGACCTTTCCAGGCTTGCTGAATCTTCAGCATAGATGCTGGAATATGATGACTATTAATATAGAACTGGCGTGCGGATTTGGTTTTCTTCAGCCGAATCGTCATATGCTGGTTCTGATGCTGAATTTGACACAGTACTTCCTGATCCTTTTCCTGCCATTCAAACTGCGCATGTTCTTTGGGAATGCCCCATAAATGCTGACCGTATACCACAGACTCATGGGTAGACACATAAATTTTAGGAATTGAGCTGAGGCGTCGTTTACTAATTAAAGGATGATCCAGAATCAGTAACTCATCATAAGGGCCAATCGGCGAAGCGTGATAACGCACCAATAAGACTTGGACCATACGACCCAGCGGAGAAGGCGCAATACGGAACTGTTTTGCTTGCTCAATAAAGCTTGGGGTCAGCCAATAATTTAAAATAAAACCCTCACCCTGCAAATGCCAAGGTGGAAACTGGTGGATATTTTGCTCCTGTAATAATGCATGCTTCATTCTTATTCTCTTGTCTTTAGTCGGCAGGTCACTGCATTATGAGTTATAAAAGATTAATATATAGTCATTCACAACCATTACTTCTAAGTAGATGAGTTAATAAATGTTAAAGAAATCATTATGTGTCATCGCACTTGCTGCGGTCAGTCTGCCAAGCTTTGCTGAAAATACGATTATTGAGATGAAGACTTCATCTGGAAATATTGAAATTGAACTCTTCAATGACAAAGCACCAATCTCGGCAAAGAACTTCGAAAGCTATGTAAAGAGCAACTTCTATAAGGATACGATTTTTCACCGCGTCATTCCAGGTTTTATGGTGCAGGGTGGTGGCTTTGATGTGAACATGCAGGAAAAAGCCAATACCAAAGCACCCATTAAAAACGAATCATCGAATGGTCTGCAAAATAAACGCGGTACTTTAGCCATGGCGCGTACCAATCAGCCAGATTCTGCCCGAGCACAATTTTTTGTGAACCTGGTCGATAATGATTTCCTGGATCGTTCTGCTAGAAATGCCGGCTATGCGGTATTTGGTAAGGTCATTAAAGGCATGGATATCGTCGATCAGATTGCTAAAGTACCGACCCGAAACTATGGAATGCATCAAAATGTGCCGGTGAACCCTGTAAAAATCACCAGTGTGACGATTAAAGCACCAGTCGTGAAAAACTAGACATAGAATAAAGCAGAAATATTTAATTTATATTTCTGTTTTAAAAATATGTACTTATGTAATGAATTGTATGGAATTGAACCAATTTGGTGCATAAAAATAAAACACTCGTGATTCATGTGCGTTAAAAGCGCTTGCACGTGTAAGAAATTGCCCTATAATGAGCACATACCGACGAGATAGACGGAAACGAACGAAGCAGAATGGCGGAGTTGTTA
>NZ_JAUZUU010000016.1:0-52201 GCF_031844225.1 Acinetobacter sp. RRD8 | reverse complement strand
TGGTATCGATGTGATTGACGATCAGCACAAACGAATTCTCGATTATATCAACGAAATTGATGCCAATACCGAGCGTGCCCGTATTAAACAGATTCTCGACAATATTATTGATTATACCCAGTCGCATTTCACCTTTGAGGAATCTCTTCAGGAAGAAGCTGGCTATAAATATCGGGTGCCGCATAAACGTGTGCATGACCTGTTTATTAAAAAAATCGAGTCTTATCGTGACCGTTTTGAACTGGGACAGTCCATTGAATCAGAGCTGCACGAAGTATTATCGAAATGGCTGATTAACCATATTCAGCACGATGACGCCGATTATGTCGGTGCCGTAAAAGAAAATATGATGGGGATCATCAAGGAAAAAGAAAAGAAAACAGGTAAAAACTGGTTCGCTCGTTTCTTCTCATAATAAAAGACGTAACGAGATAACAAAAATTAAAATCTAATTATAATTTTTGCGCAGCAAATCACTGTCATGGTGGTTTGCTTTTTGTTTTTGATTTTCACCGCTTCACAAGGCAAAATAGCGCTAGATTTTTATAGGAATGCATCATGCAGGACAATGCTATGTCAAAATGGTTATCGCCGCTGATGGCTTTCTGTTTATCGTTTATTATCATCGCGACGCTCGCACCGATAACCGGTATCCAGATTGATCGTCAGCTGGATTTCTGGATGCTCTGGTTGGCCACCATGCTGATTCTGGCGCTTCCAGTCTGCTACTTGGAAATTGCTTTGGCCAAGCGCTCTAAAACAACGCCATTACAGGCGCTTTCGACGCTGACCCGTGAAGCGGATGCGTCACAGAAATGGCGTATTGTCGGCTGGTTAAGTGTGATCTTTATTCCGTTTTTGGCAGGTGCCATGCTGAACAATGCCAGCAATGTTCTGGCGGTTGCTGCAATTGATCTTGCACCGAATCTTCTGTTGATTGGATTGGTGATAGCTGCTTTAGCCTTGTCACTACTGCCACGTCAAATTTTATTAGTGGTTACCACGATTGGTGTATTGGCGTCTCTGGTTCTGGCCAATGTGATGGGAACTGCGCTACCTGCATGGCAAGTCACGCCAGTCGAGTTCTCGGAATGGGGCAATGCCACCGTATTGGCTTTGGTCGCAAGTGGTCTGGGCATGGGCTTGTACTGGCAATCTAGCCTGAGCGCTGTACAACAACAGGATGTCGCCAGCAAGACGGTATTGCCGATCTGGATTGCGCAGCTCGTTGCTGTCATTGCATTTACTTTCTTTGCCGTACAAGCACAAATTCCTGCATTTACTCTGGTCGCAGCAATGGTGGCAGCTGCCGCATTAATTCTGCAAATGGCACGTGAACAATTACAGCAACGCCAGCTTCATCCTGCAATTCAATGGGCAATTGTGGTGGCGGTCACGCTGATCTGGGCTATTCCAAATCTAAGCCCAATTTTCAATGTGGTCTTGCTCGTCTGGGGCTTATTGATTTGTTTGATCTATGCATTATTTGCTGGCTGGATCATGAAGATCAGTCATTTGCGTAAATCAATGAATTTCAGCTCTGAAGCGTTTTATAACATCTGGCGTATTGCAGTGCGTGTAGTGTTGCCGGTCGGGATTATTCTGGCAATCATTGCTGTCTTAGGACAATTCGTCTGATGAGTGAGGCGATGATTTGGGTGGCATATGCGACGCCAGAAAAACAATTTCATCTAGCCGTGTCATTTCAGCCTGGCATGACGGCACTGGACGCGATTGAGCAAAGTGGAATCCGTGAGCAGGTCGACTTGCCTGAACTGTTATCTCTGGGCATTTTTGGCGTGCGCTTGCAAGATCAGCAGCAGCCACTGGCAGCAGGTGACAGGGTGGAAATTTACCGAGCACTGACCATCAATCCTAAGGATATTCGACGTAAACGCGCCGAGAAAAATCCGGTGGGTCGTTATGCCAGAGGCAATCTTTTAAAAAAGCTGAAACCGTCTTCCGAATAGAAAGCGGCTTGAATGAGCAGTAGCCTCAATGATCTGCTCAATCAATCAGCTTAATCAAAAAAGTCCCTGATGATTCAGGGGCTTTTTCATGAGAAACCGACTATAGTGGAGGAGCATTTAAAATTGCTTCTTTTGATCCTGGTAAGCCGGGTTGAGATTCTGGAATCGTCTCCAGACCTTCAACACGTTCTACGATACCAGACTGGTTAAAGTAGATTTTCAAATGCTGGCCTTGGGCTGCCGGGATCTTGGCTTTTTTAGCGTAGGTTCCTGGGGTATAGTTATAGATGTAGTCCCAACGTAAAGGATTCAGTGGATCGCTTACTGTTGGACTGCCCAGTAAGAAACGCACCTGTTGATGGCTCATTCCTACCTGAATTTTAGCGGCTTGTGCTTGGGTTAAAGGGGTTCCTTGTGGAATATCTACTTTATAAACACCTAATGTCGAACAGCCGACGAGCAATGAAGTGACGAATAACGTCAACATGATTTTTTGCATTTTGCTAAACTATCCCAAATTAATTATGATGCATTTGATCCAAGGATAGATCATACTGCATCTAAACTTTGTTGCATATTCCAACTTTGATTTTGTTGAGAGACCTTTTTACATGACTATTTCAAACCAAGATTTACGAAAAGCTGGGCTGAAAGTTACCCTTCCACGAATTAAAATATTAGAATTACTAGAAAATTCAAAACAACATCATTTAAGTGCGGAAGATATTTACAAGACTTTACTCGATCAGGGCGAAGATGTAGGTTTAGCAACTGTGTATCGTGTGTTAACGCAGTTTGAAGCAGCGGGCATCATCGAACGTCATAATTTTGAAAATAATCATTCAGTTTTTGAAATTATGCAGGAAGATCACCACGATCACCTAGTATGTTTAAATTGCAGCAAAGTTGTTGAATTTATTAATGACACGATTGAAAAAGAGCAGCATGACGTTGCTGAAAAATTTGGTTTTGAATTAACCGGTCACTCACTGAATCTGTATGGCTACTGCGATGCGCCTGCCTGTCAGGAAGTTTTCCGTAAAAAATAATTTGAGCGCTGGTTCAAACAAAAAACAGGCTTCATGGGAAGCCTGTTTTTTTATGCCTTCAAGATGATCAGGACTGACCATCAAAGGTAATGTTGGAATGCGCACGTAATAAGTGACTACCACCTTCTTCTGACAGCTTGATTTGCAGACGCAGGTCGTTTGGTGAATCTGCATGTTTCAGTGCATCTTTATAGCTGATCTGTTTGGCTTTATACAGATCATACAGCGCCTGATCGAAGGTCTGCATGCCCAGTTCACGGGAACGCTTCATCAGATCCTTGATCTCATGCACATCACCTTTACGAATCAAGTCGGCAATCAGTGGTGAGTTAATCAGAATCTCAATCGCTGCACGGCGACCATTACCATCGATGGTTGGAATCAGTTGTTGCGCCACAATGGCTTTCATGTTCAGGGACAAGTCCATGAACAGCTGATTATGTCGGTCTGCTTCGAAGAAATGGATAATCCGGTCAATCGCTTGGTTGGCGTTGTTGGCGTGCAGGGTAGCAAAGACCAGATGACCGGTTTCGGCAAAGGCAATCGCATAATCCATGGTTTCACGTGAACGGATCTCACCGATCAGAATCACGTCTGGTGCCTGACGCAGGGTATTTTTCAGGGCAATTTCAAATGAATCCGTATCGATGCCGACTTCACGCTGGGTGATAATACAGCCCTTATGCTGGTGAATAAATTCGATCGGATCTTCAATGGTAATGATATGACCTTTGGAATTTTCATTACGATAACCGACCAAAGACGCCAGCGAGGTTGATTTACCGGTACCCGTTGCCCCGACAAAAATAATGATGCCACGTTTGGTCATCGCCAGTTCTTTTAGAATCGGCGGTAACTTGAGTTCATCCATCGTGGGAATAACAGTTTCAATCCGACGCAGCACCATCCCCGGTTGATCTCGTTGCTGAAAGGCACTGACACGGAAGCGGGCACTTTTATCCGGTGTGCTGATGGCAAAGTTACATTCACGACTGTCAGCAAATTCTTTACGCTGCTTTTCGGTCATGATGGAATTGAGCAGTTGTCCTACTGCCGCACCCGGTAATTTTACTGAGCCAATCGGTAAAATCTGACCATTAATCTTGATGGATGGTTCGACATCGGCAGTAATGAACAGATCCGATGCTTTTTTCTCCACCATATAATCGAGTAAGCCGTTAAAATCCATGTATATAAACCCCAATACAATTCAATTTTCTTATAAAAATGCTTCTGGCTGTTTGGCTGCAGTACGTGCAACTTGCGGGCTGATCAAACCTTTGGACACCAGTGTTTTCAGGGTCTGGTCCAGTGTGGTCATGCCATAGTTGGCACCGGTCTGAATTGCTGAGTACATTTGTGCGACTTTGTTTTCACGAATTAGGTTACGAATCGCAGGAATACCAATCATGATTTCATGCGCTGCGACACGCCCACCGCCATTTTTCTTCAGCAGAGCCTGTGAAACTACGGCTTGTAGGGATTCAGACAACATGGCGCGTACCATGTCTTTTTCTTCAGCAGGGAATACGTCGATCACACGGTCAATGGTTTTGGCCGCTGAGGTGGTATGCAGGGTACCAAATACTAAGTGACCGGTTTCTGCGGCAGTTAAGGCCAGACGAATGGTTTCAAGGTCACGCATCTCACCGACCAGAATAATGTCCGGGTCTTCACGTAATGCAGAACGTAATGCTTCATTAAAGCCATGGGTATCACGATGTACTTCACGCTGGTTAATCAGACATTTTTTGGACTGATGCACAAATTCGATTGGGTCTTCGACGGTCAGAATATGGTCATAGCGGTTGTCATTAATATAGTCCAGCATCGCCGCCAAGGTAGTTGATTTACCCGAACCGGTAGGACCTGTGACGAGGACCAGACCACGTGGATATTCACAGATATCCTTAAAAATCTGTCCCATGCCCAGATCTTCAAGCGTCAGGACTTTAGAGGGAATGGTACGGAATACTGCACCGGCACCGCGGTTCTGGTTAAATGCGTTGACACGGAAACGCGCCACGCCAGGCACTTCAAAAGAAAAGTCAGTTTCCAGATTTTCTTCAAAATCACGGCGTTGCTTGTCGTTCATAATATCGTACACCAGTTTGTGTACTTCTTTATGTTCCAGTGCAGGCAGGTTGATGCGACGAACTTCCCCATCGACACGAATCATTGGCGGTAAGCCCGCAGACAAGTGTAAATCCGACGCACCGTTTTTAGCAGAAAATGCCAACAATTCTGTGATATCCATAAGGTCCCCGAGTTCATTAAAATGTTAATTATTTTGATAGAATAATAAGGCTTTCCCACAGCTTAACCAACACTTAGTTCATGGGCAAGGGAAAAAAAGATGAATGAAATGAGAACCCCATCAATGAATATGTTGCAACAGTCACGAAATCAGGTCTTAGTGCAAATTGAAACTGCCTGTATTCAGGCCGGCCGCGAAGCAGATGCGGTGCAACTGCTTGCCGTTTCCAAGACCCAGCCGAGTAGCGTGCTGGCAGAGATGTATCAGGCAGGGCAACGTGCTTTTGGTGAAAACTATTTGCAGGAAGCACTGGAAAAAATCACCGAACTGAAAAACCTGGAGATTGAGTGGCATTTTATTGGACATGTGCAGCGTAACAAAACCAAGCATCTGGCAGAAAATTTTGCCTGGGTACATGGAGTCGATCGCCTGATTATTGCTGAGCGTTTATCAAATCAGCGTAGAGAGGATCAGCCTGCTCTGAATATCTGTATTCAGGTGAATATTGATGGTCAGGATACCAAAGATGGCTGCCAGCCGGAAGAAGTTGCAGATTTGGTGGCACAAATCAGTCAACTGCCGAATGTGCGTTTACGTGGTTTGATGGTGATTCCAGCACCGAATAATCCTCAAGCCTTTGCTGATGCCAAAGTTTTATTTGATGCAGTCAAAGTTCAGCATGCGTACCCTGAAGATTGGGATACTTTAAGTATGGGCATGTCTGCCGATATGATCGAAGCGATTGCTGCGGGTTCTACCATGGTTCGTGTTGGCACAGCCCTATTTGGTGCACGGCCTAAAAAAGATGTATAAACTACTAATGTCAGTTTTTTGCAGCAAAACGTTATCGCAGGGTATTGGATAACGCTTTTTTTCTGGCTGGTTCGAGCCATTTAGCCATCAGCCAGGCAAAGACTATTATGCCGAACATGCTCGTAAGCAAGGCTAAAACTGCTCCCCCCAGACCATAGCCTAAAGTTGCCGGAATACAGCCCAAAATAAATAAAAGTAAGGGGAAATGGGTCACATACAAGGTATAGGAAAAGTCTGCGGATTGAACCCAGACCGGATGGTAGTGACTACGTTGATGCTGGAGCTGTACCAGCCAGCAGCTAAAGGCCAAACCCATACAGAAATTAAAAGGGGCAAAATTCGCAGCACGGTATTGCTGAGCCTCATAAATCAGCTGAAACTGGTAAGCATCAAAACAGGCGATTAGAAATGCCAAGCCGACTAGGGCTAATTTGACCGATTGTAAGCGGTTTAAAAAACGTAGCTGGATATATCGAAATGAACAGGCAAAGGCACTAAGCCAGACCAGAAAATAAATAAAAAACTGGATGTTCAGTAATGACAGTATAGCCAGAACCATAAAAAATCCGATTTTGGCGATTTCCGAATTTTTTAAAAAAGGTAGGAATCCGGCCAGCACATAAAACCACACTTCATAGCTCAGACTCCAGAGCGCAGCATTGGCTGAAACCGTTGGTGTTACAAAGCCATTCAAAAATAGCAGCGAACCAATAAATTCCATCATGTCTACATTATAGTCAGTCCGGATCATCATGCCAAAACTGTGTTGAAAAGCATGAGTATGGCTGGCAAATAATAGTGGAGCGAGTAGATAGAGAACCAGGGTCAACCCCATGGCAAACAGAAAGGGTAGTAAAATTCTGCTGCAACGCTGTCGAGCATAACGGTGCAGATTGAACTGACCATGCTGATGAATGTTGTGCTGGATCGAATAGCCGATCAGATAGCCACTTAAGGCAAAGAAAATCATGACTGCAGCCTGTCCAAGCAGGCGTATCCATGAATAAATGCTGGTATCGAAAGGCGCAATAAATGCCTGAAAGCAATGACTGAATAACACCACAATGGCACTGATACCCCGTAGGCTCTCAAGCTGTAAGCTGAAATAGGGCGAGAGCGTGTTCGGGGCAGGGTGAATCATCGCTAACCTATAATCTGAATGGTACTGGCGCCTGCACCAACAGGCTTGACCTGAATCTGTACTGGAATCCGTTCATGCATTTCCTGAATATGTGAGATTACGACCACTTTACGTCCCTGACTTTGTAACTGATCAAGTGCATTCATCACCATATGTAATGAAGATGCATCAAGGGTGCCAAAACCTTCATCGATAAAAAGGGATTCTATTTTCATGGAGCCTGAAGCCATATTGGCAATTGCTAAAGACAAGGCAAGGGCGGTCAAGAATGACTCACCCCCAGAAAGCGATGAAACAGAACGGGTTTCACCATCCATATCATGGTCAATAATGGCAAGACTGAGTGAGTTGTCTAAACGTTTTAAGGTGTAACGCTGAGACAGCATCGCGAGTTGCTGATTGGCAAATTCAAGCAAAATATCAAGGTTATATTGCTGCGCATAATCACGGAATTTTTTGCCTGTGGCATCCCCCATAAGACTGGAAATTTTATTCCAGCGATATTCTTCAGTTTGAATTTGCTGAATTTGTTCAGCAAATTGTTTTTGCTTATCTAGGTTCGAGTAGTGAACATCTAACTTGGTCTTAAGTTGGTCACGCTGTTCTTGTCGCTCTGCTAAAGCTTTAAGGTTCAGTTCAATGGCACGCTCAATCTGTAAGATTTGTACTTCAGGTTGAGTTTGTAAATGTTGTGCGAGCAGATGTTGTGTGGTTTTCAGGGCGGATGCTGCATCGACCAAGGCATGTTCGATATCTTTAATATGTTGACGTAGTTTTTGAGTTTCTTCAGTTGAAATGAGGCTTAATTGTGAAATCAAAGCATGATTAAAATCTAAATTTTGATTTAACCAGTGTTCGATTTCTAAAACACAAGCATGATGCTGTGTTTCAAGTTGAGCCAACTGAATTTTGAGTTGATCAAGCTGCCGTTGTTGGCTATCAAATTGTTGACGAGCTGTTTCGAAACTTTGTTGTATTTTCTGATATTGCAGCTGTAAATTTTTACGCTGTTCATCGTGTTGAGTCAGCCATTCATGTGGTTTATCGACCCAAGTTTGAGTCATCTCAAAAATAAGCTGAACGGCAAGTTCCTTGTTCTCTTGTCCTTGACGCTCAAATTCAACTTTATCTTTTTCAGCGATTTCAATCTGATTATTTTTGGCTTGAATCTCGTTATTTTTTTGAGCGAGTAGTTGAGCTTTCTCATTCAGTTGCTGATTTAAAGTCTCAAGATTCTGCAACAGATGCTGACGCTCATGCAATTGTTGCACAATGTGTTGTGCAACAGTTAAGGTTTGCTTATGCCAAGCATTTCGTTGATCAGCAGTGAGCAGGTCTAGAAGGTATTGAATATTCTGTTCAGCTTGTTGAACAATCGACAGTTGTTGTGAGATTTGCTGAATATTTTGGGTTAAATTCCGTTGTGTTTTTTCAACCTCATCGAGTTGTTTGATATTTTCCTCAAGTGTTATTTTTTCTTGTTGCAGGATTTGATTGACTTGAAGCAGTTGTTGTTCAATCTGTTCAGATTGTTGGGTTAAGTTTATTTGAATTTGGGTATTTTTGAAGCTTTGATAAAGCGCCTGTTCATGCTGTTGATGTTGAATATTTAAATCATCGAGACGTTTTTGCTGTTCGCTCAAAGATGCTGTTTGCTGTGTGTGTAATTGCTGAATCTTTTGCCAAGCATTAAAACTGTCTTGTTCGATTTGAATCGCTTGCTGCTCTTGTTGCTCTTGCAAATTGACGAGCTCACTCGATAGTGCAGAAAGATCAGTTTTAAATGGATGATGTAAACTGCCACAGACTAAACATGCTTCTCCATCAATCAATTGCTCGCGTAATTTCTCAATATTTTCAGCATGTAATAAGCGCTGTTGTTGCAGCATGCGTTGTAAGTTTTCACGTTCAAGTTTATGGGTTTGGTATTGCTGTTCTTGCAAATCAACTTGGATTTTACTTTGGGCACTCTGCTGTGCGAGCGCATTGCACGTTGTTTGCAGTTGATGCTGTTCAGAGCGTTGTTGTAGCCATTGTTTAAATTGATTTTGAATTAAACTGAATTGATGTTGTTGCTCCAAATTTTTTGCCTGATCGCGGCGAAGTTCTAATAGTTGGTGATCAATTTTTTGGTCATCGCCATACTGTTGTTGTAGTGATTCCAATTGCTGCTTTTTCTGACTTAAATCAGTTCTAGCAGAAGCAATATCGCCATATTGTTTTTCAAAACTTTGGTAATGCTGAATAAATCGTTGTAACTGTGTGAGATGCGCGGAAAGTCCATCATCTAAACTGCTTAGTTGCATCGTTTGATTCAACTGTTCGGTTTGTTTTTGCTGATCTGACTTGAATTGCGCTAATTCCTTGTGTAGCTGAGTTTGTACAAGGATTAAGGGCTGTAACTCTTTTTGAAACTCGTCCAATACAGATTTTGCTTTAACAAACTGTTTACCAATGAATTCACGTTCTTGAATACAGTGACGGACTTGGTCAATACGGTGCTGATGGGTGTGTTCAAAATGCTGTAGCGCTTTGAGTTGTTCATCAATCTGTTTAAATGCAGTCTGTTTTTGCTCAAAAACTTGCTGAATGGTATGAAACTGTAGTTCAGTACTTTGAATTTGAGATTTTAACCGAGCTAATTCTGTTTGTGTTTTTTCTTGCTGGATCATACTTGGACGGATGGATGCAAAAACTTCGAGTTGTTTTAGACGGCCACGTTCTGTATTCAGTAAATCAAATTTTTGTTGTTGCTCCACATGCTGACGCTGTCGTTGCTGAACATCATTTTCCAGCTTTTGCTTTTGTTCAAACCATCGCTGGTTTTTTTCGAGTGCCGATTTTTCTTGTTCTAATTTTTTGTATTCAGTACAGATTGTATTGAATTGATCGCTTATAGTCGCTAAATCTTCTTCCGACAAAGTCTCGATATCACCGAGTCTGACTTCTAAAGCTTTGCGCTGATTGGCGATTTCCTTGGTTTTTTCATATGCCAATTGACCAATTTTGCCAAAAATACTGGAGTTGGTCAGATATTCGAGCAGTTCACCACGTTCAGTATCCCGTGATTTTAAAAATGCGGTCACTTCAGATTGAGCCAATAAAACGGCACGGGTAAATTGCTCAAAACTCAGCTGAGTAATTTGCAGAATTTTAGCTTCTACCGCTTTAGCTTTATCGGCAAGAATATTGCCATCACTCAGACATTTCAGTGAACGTTGCACACTTTGCAATTTGCCTGTGGGATTTTCTCGTGCACGTTTAATTTCCCAACGAGCTGAATATACTTTTTGATTTTGTGCAACAAAACTTAGTTCGGCAAAACCAATGCCTGTACCGCGACGCAAAACAGTTAATGGGGAATTGGTGAGAAGTTCAGAACCATCGATATCAGTCAGTTTGCCATCGCTATCTTTTAAACGAGGTACACGATTGAACAGTGCCAAACACATTGCATCCAGAATCGTGGACTTTCCGGCACCTGTTTTACCGACAATTGCGATTAAGCCTGCACTGGCAAGTGGATTGCTTTCAAAATCAATAAAATGTTCACCTGCAAGCGATGCCAAGTTTTTTATACGAATAGATAAAATTTTCATGGCATATCCTTATGGTGTTTCATTAGCATCAATATTTTTTTCCGCCTCAATAATCAGGCTGAGGAAATCTTTCAGCACCGAATCATCGGCGCTGTAACCCTGTTTGAGCCAAAGCTGTTCAAATAGTCTTTTGGGTGTTGGCGGCTCTAAATGGATCTTCTGAGCTTGTGCATCATCAAGATTAATAGCTTGATATTGACGTGAAATGCGCACCAGTCGATAGCGGTTCGGCGGAAGTGCATCTTCAAAAGTTTGTCTTAAATTGGGTGGAGGAGGCGTTGCCGTATGATATTCAATATCGATATATTCACGTTGATCAATTGCTTCAATTTCCCCATGTTCAAGGGTTCGAATCTGCTCAAAGATTTCATTGAGTTCACCACGGAGTCGATGCAGGCGGACACTGCGTGGAATAAGCAAAGCTTCAAACTGAAAACGTGCCTCATCTTCTAATTGAGGGTCAATCCTGACTTCAACTATTTGATGCTTATAATTAATCTCACTAAATGACAGCGGAATTGGGGAGCCACTATAGCGAATATGCGGCTGACCAACCTTTTGTGGTTTATGCAAATGCCCCAGCGCGACATAATCAATCATGTCATCAAACAGCGCCGTCGACAGGGCCTCTTCATTGCCGACAATAATCGGACGTTCAGAGTCGGAGGTCTCACCACCTTGCATGTGCGCATGTGACATTAAAATCAGTGCCTGATGTGGCTGTTTGCGGGCTTTGGCTTCAGCAATCAGTTGTTGATGCAGATAACTGATCGCGTTCTGATTATTGTTGGTATGTTCATTCAGTCCGGTAATTTCGGCACTGCGTAAATAGGGCAGGGTCAGACACCAGGCGATGATATTTTTATCCTGATCATAAATAGGAATAAGTAGACGATCCAGGTTCAGGGTATTTTCTGCAGTGCGGCCTACGATTCCCACAGCTTTGGCATTGAATTTGGCCAGCAAGGGTTCAACCTGTTCAATCCGGTAACCGGAATCATGATTGCCTGCAATCATCAGGGTCTGCATATGTGGCGCCAGATCGTGGGCATCGGCCAGAAACTGGTACAGCTGTCTTTGCGCACTGGAAGCGGGATTGATCACATCAAAAATATCGCCGGCAATCAGCAAGGCATGCGGTTGCTTTGCTTTAATTTGCTCAAGTAGCCAAGTCAAAAACTGCGCATGTTCAAATTCACGGTCATGGTTATGGAAAAATTGTCCCAGATGCCAATCGGAAGTGTGAAGAAAATGAACTGCCATGTAATGAACCCCAAGATATCTGCCTTGCTACTATAGGAAAAAGCACAGGTAAAAATCTACTTGAAATCGATATTTCAGTGAATTGTTTGTGATTTGGAGGCTGAATTTATTTTGATCAGTATGGATATTAATGGACGGTTGTATCCAGATCATCAGATATTAAAGGTTCTGCAAGCCCTCAGATTTTAGAAATAGGGATTTTAAAAAATAAAAACCGACGATTCGAGTGATGATGAAATCGTCGGTCAAATTTGTGTTACATGAAGATTTTGGCTGCTATTCAAAATTTCCCTGTACACTGGACTTATTGCTTTAGCTCTAAAGGTCAGCAAAAATTCGTGGATGCCAGTCCAAATTTTTGTACCTTGTACCCTATATAACGTCACCCTGTAGTGGATGGTTGACAATAAAATGAAAAAAAACCTGATTTTTTTTATACTAGCTTGTTGAAGATCACTGAGTCATGCATATGTTGCCGCTAAGTCGTTATTTTATCTGGTTTTTCGTTATATGTTTTATTTTTACCTGTATTTGCGGTGTACTCGCAGCCTTGCTGCCGATGGGCATGGGTGCAGTCTTGACGATTGTTCCGTATCTGGTAGCCATGATTTGGGTGCTTTTTAAATTTTTAAAACAGCAAAAACGTGCCCCGACCCAAGCAGAGCGTAAAAAATTCACCCTCGGGTTTAGCCTGATTTACTGGGGCTATAATTTATTATTTCTCTTGCTCGGTATTGTTATCGCCACCCGTTCCAATCCGAATGCTTGGCAGAACTTTCTGTTGTATCTACAGCAGCCACAATTTATGAGTATTGTGCTGATCATGTTCCTGATGATCGCAATTCCGCTGTATCTGCTGACCTACTGGTTTTATGGCAAGCAGGCCCAGCGTATGGCAGAGAAAATGTTTGGCCATCCACCTCAGTGAGTATAGATGAATCATTGTGTGACGACTGATCTTCATAAATTGATTGAATGATGAAAGATACAAATTCTCCACTACAAAGATCTTCTCGGTTTAAAAAGCTAAAGATGAGTGGCGTATAATTTAAATCAAGAAAATAATAAGGCGAAGAATGACGAATGTATAAACCTGTAGTGCTGGTGACGGGAGCGAGTGGTTTTATTGGCAGTCATCTCGTGCATTTTTTACTGGAACGGGATTATCGGGTGATTGGTCTGACCCGTCAGAAAAATAAACGTGAACCACATCCGGACTTCCACTGGATTAACCAGCTGGAAGAATTAAAACAGCATCAGATTGATTATGTGGTCAATCTGGCTGGCGAAAGCATTGGTCAAGGCCGCTGGACGGCAGCGCGTAAAAAGAAATTGCTGGATAGCCGTTTAGACACCACCAAAAAGGTTTTTGATTATTTAGAAAAAAATCAGATTAGACCGAAACGGATTATTTCAACATCAGCGGTTGGTTATTATGGTATTGATCCGACAGAGCGTTGGGAACAGGTCTGCACGGAGCAAAGTCCGCCACAAGATATTTTTATGTCTGAACTCTGTGCGAAGTGGGAACAGCTGGCCTTGTCCTATACTAACCAGAACACCAAGATTGTTCGCTTTGCGGTGGTATTTGGTAAAGGTGGCGGGATTCTTCCGCAGATGCTATTGCCGATTAAGCTGAATCTGTTCGGGCGAATTGGTCATGGACGTCAGCCAGTGACCTGGGTGCATCTAGAGGATGTACTGCGTGCGATTGAATTCTTGATGCTCGAGGATACAACCGAGCAGATCTTTAATGTGGTCGCGCCAGAAAAAAGCAGTCAGGCCCAGTTTGCACGAACTGCGGCCCAGATTCTGAAGCGCAAACCCTTACTTCCACTACCCGCATGCAGTCTGAAAATGATGCTGGGAGAACAGTCACAACTGGTATTAAACGGTCAGTATGTACAGCCCAAAGCCTTGCAGGAGGCTGGATTCCAGTTTCATTATCCAACCCTGAAAGAAGCACTGAGCAATATTCTAAAGCACTAAACGACTGGGCTCTAATAAACGGACAGGATCATAAGGAGCTGGATCAACGATTGGCATTTGTTTAAGGATGAGTTGAGCGAGTAGTTTGCCTGATGCCGGCCCCATGCATAAACCATTCCGGAAATGTCCAAAATTGGCCCAAGCATTGTGTAGCTTGGGAATTTTGCCAATATAGGGAATACCATCGGGTGAGCTGGGTCTTAATCCGGCCCATTGCTTGACCAGCGGAAAATCTGCCAGTTCCGGTACCATCTCGATGCACGCCTGTAAAATATCCTGCCGAATTTCGGCAGAAGGCGAGGTGTCAAAACCGACCTGACGCATACTGGAACCACATAAAACATGTCCATCCTGACGTGGAATCAGGTACATCACCTTATGCATGCACATGGTCGGCAGCCAGTTTTTTGGCGTTTTAAACAGCAGCATCTGGCCCTGAACCGGCTGTACCGGAATTTCCAAACCAAGTTGCTGTGACCAGTGTTGCGACCATGCTCCGGTTGTGAACACATACTGATCTGCCTGAAAAATCCGGCCATGTTCATCTGAGATACTTTTTACACAGCCTTGCTGAATATTGAGCCGAGTGATTTTACAATCTTCTTGCCAGGTGACACGAGGATGATGCTTCAAATAGCGAATGATCGACTGTAATAACCGTGGATTACGGATATTGGCCAGTTCAGGAAAATAAATCGCCTGTTTAAACTTGCTATTATCAACTTTGGGATTGATCTGTTGCAGTTTAGCCTGATCAAGTAATTCGGCCTGTTGCTGCGGCTCTTGATGTGTTGCGGCATAACTTAAACCGATTTCAAAATCGGCTTCATCAAAAATCAGCATACCTGTTTCATGAATCTGGAAATCGATGCCAGTGAAAGGTTGCAGTTTTTGATTCCAGTCCTGATACATGGGTTTGGCATGTCGGGCCAAAGCATTTACAGCAGTGGGATAACGCCACGGATACATCGGGGAGAGGATACCTCCTCCAGCCCAGGAGGCAGCCTGTCCGGCGGCCTGCTGATCAAAAAGAGTAACAGAACATCCCTGTTCAAGCAGTTCCAGCGCCGACATCAAACCGGTGATGCCAGCGCCGACAATGGCAATATGCATTGCGCCGAAATCCTTTTACTTCATGTCTTTCAGTTTAAGCGCAGCTTCTTCAGCAAAATAGGTCCAGATACCATCTGCACCGGCACGACGACAGCTCATCAATGATTCTAAAATGACGCTATCAGATAACCAGCCATTTTGAATTGCCGCAGCCAGCATCGCGTATTCGCCACTGACCTGATAGACAAAGGTTGGTACGCCAAAAGTGTCTTTGACTTCGCGGACGATATCCAGATAAGGCATGCCCGGTTTAACAATCACCATGTCTGCACCTTCCTGAATATCCAGCGCAATTTCATGCAGGGCTTCAGCACGGTTACCGACATCCATCTGGTAATTGTATTTATTGCCGCCTTTTAAGTTGCTGGCAGAACCGACTGCATCACGGAACGGGCCATAGAAACTTGATGCATATTTGGCTGAATAGGCCATGATCGAAGTATAGATATGACCATTTTGCTCAAAGGCCTGACGAATCGCACCGATCCGGCCATCCATCATGTCACTTGGAGCAAATACATCTGCACCGGCTTCGGCATGGCTCAAGCCCTGTTTAATCAGGCACTCGACCGTTTCATCATTTAAGACATAACCGTTCTCATCAATAATGCCATCCTGACCATGCGTGGTATACGGGTCTAATGCGCCGTCAGTAATCAGCACCATTTCTGGCAGTTCTTTTTTCAATAAACGTAAGGTGTTTTGCACCAGACCATCTTCACGCCATGCGGCTTCTGCAGTCAGGCTTTTATCTTCTTGTGGGGTGACGGGGAATAGCGCCAGTTTATTGACACCGAGTTCCAGCAGACGTTCTGATTTTTTTAACAACAAGTCCGCTGACAGGCGCTGGATATTCGGCATACTTGGAATATCTTGGGTCTGGTTTTTTCCTGGCAGGACAAATACTGGATAAATGAGATGATCTGCCGCGAGATGGGTTTCACGAACCATCGAACGTAAATGTTCATTTTTACGAATACGACGCATGCGAGTTGCAGGAAACGCGGGACGATTGAACGTATAAGTCATAAAAATCTCAGTAATCAGTATTAAACTAGGCCTCTATTGTAGCCCTAACTCAAATTTTTGGGCATAAATTAGCGGTTTTTTATTGTGGTGGATTCGGGCAAAGTGATGAGTAAGACAGAGAGAAACTGGACCGGTAATATACATCTGGGCTCGAAAGTGGATATTGATGTAGTCCTGAACCAGCTGGTACATGCTTTTAATAGCTCTCCTTTTTTTAAGCATAACGGCATGACCATGCGGGTGGTCGAGGGCCAGATTGAGGCCTATGTAGAAATGCAGGATTTCATGATTGGTAATGTGGCTTTCCAGATTCTGCATGGCGGTCTGGCTGCAACTGTACTGGATAGCGTCGGTGGTATTGTGGCCATGGGCGAACTGTATAAAAAAGCTGAACCGGAAACGATTGCAGATACCATTAAAAAAGTGTCGCGTCTGGCGACGGTCGATATGCGGGTGGATTATCTGGCGCCTGGACGTGGCAAATATTTTATTGCACGTGCAGAAACCTTACGTTTGGGGCGTAAGGGCTGCACCATGCGCATGACCATGGTTAATGATGAAGATAAGGCGATTGCAACAGCGATTGCGTCTTATGCCTATTAATGAAATCGTGAATTGAGGAAGCTAAAAAGCACTGTTTAACAGTGCTTTTTTATGATGATCAAATATGAACCTTGAAGATTTAGAGATCAGATTTAGCCCGTTTCAAGGCATTTTGCCATTTGGCTAAATGCATTTCTCTTTCGTCATTTTGCATTTTGGGTTCAAAAGCACGGTCCAGCTGCCAGGACTGGGAAATTTCATTCAGGTTTGAAAATACGCCAGCTTTTAATCCGGCCATAGCGGCCGCGCCCCAAGCAGTAGCTTCCTGCATTTTCGGACGCAGTACCGGTACATTCAGAATATCGGCCTGAAATTGCATCAGCATGTCATTGCTGCTGGCACCACCATCAACCCGCAGTTCTTTAAGAGGATGTGCAATATCAGATTGCATCGCACTGAGCACATCCGATACCTGAAAGGCGATTGATTCTAATGCGGCACGAGCGATATGCGCTTTGGTCGTACCGCGTGACATGCCACAGAGTAAGGCACGTGCTTCACTATCCCAATGCGGCGCGCCCAGTCCGGTAAATGCGGGAACCAGAACCACGCCGTCACTATGCTCGACCTGATGCGCCAGTTTTTCCACATCACTGCTTTTTTGAATAATTCCGAGGCCATCGCGTAACCATTGCACTACAGCACCAGCCATAAATACGCTGCCTTCGAGCGCATAAGTAGTTTGGCCTTGGGCTTGCCAGGCGAGAGTAGAAAGCAGCTTGTTCTGGCTAAGCTGAATGTTATGTCCAGTATTGAACAGCATAAAGCAGCCAGTACCATAGGTGTTTTTTGCGCTACCCACCTCAAAACAGGACTGGCCAAAGAGTGCAGACTGCTGATCCCCCAAAATTCCGGTAATGGGAATATTGGCCCCAAGTAAGCCAGAAGCAGTGTCAGCGACATAACAATCAGAAGAGATAATTTTCGGCAAGACCGAAGCAGGGATATTAAACAGCTCGAGTAGCTCTTCATCCCACGACTGTTGCTGCAGATTCATCAACATGGTACGAGAAGCGTTACTGGCTTCAATGACGTGCTCTGCGCCTTGGGTCAGATTCCAGATCAGCCAGCTATCGATAGTACCAAATGCCACATGGCCTTGTTCAGCGAGTGGCCGTACTCCCTCAACATGCTCTAAAAACCAGACTAATTTTCCCGCACTAAAATAAGGATCAATCCATAAGCCTGTTTTTTGCTGAATTTTGGACATTAGGCCTTGTTCAATCAGCCGGTTACACCAATCAGACGTACGACGATCTTGCCAAACGATTGCCGGAGCGAGCGGTTTGCCGTTTCGACGATCCCAGACTACAGTGGTTTCACGCTGGTTAGTCAGGCCAAGGGCTTTAATATCTTTTGCCAGAATACCTGCAGTTGCTAAAGCTTGTTGTATCACAGCAATCTGTGAGCTCCAGATTTCCTGTGCATCCTGTTCTACCCAGCCCGAATGTGGGGTGTGGATATGCGTTTCACGTTGAGCCGTTGCCTGAACTTGTCCATGTTCATTAAAAATAATAGCCCGACTTGACGTAGTTCCCTGATCCAGGGCCAGAAGGTAGCTCATAATTTTTCTGTTATTTGGCTTGAAAAGTAAAATATTAGCGCAATAATGTAATTAAGCGCATCAAGTTGTTTAAATGTTCAGAAAATACATCGTAATTTTTGACATTTATGCTATGATTGCCTTGTACTTTGGGGGTGTTTCTGGCTTCGACGCTGGTGATGAAACTCATAGATGCATGCCGAGAGCGCATTTTCTCTCGTAAATCAAATTTGCATTTTTTAGTCGCAAACGACGAATCATACGCTCTAGCTGCCTAAGGGCAGCTTGTCCGCCTCTCCGAATACTTGTGGTTAGAGAGTCCGACTGAAGCGCACGCACACAAGTCCGTATAAAGCCAAGCCTCGGGGCTTTGTACTAAATCAAGAGGATCGCGATTTGTACCCTGTTCGTCGGGTCACAAAGAGTTAAAATAATAGACGATATCTAAGCATGTAGTATTCTCGAGCGTAGTGCTGGCGGACGCGGGTTCAACTCCCGCCACCTCCACCAAATACCTAACAAAACATGGCAAAATATGCCAAGTTTTAAAACGAAAAGGCTTGATTCTAAAGGGATTGAGCCTTTTTTCTTGCCTAAACATAACTAAATATAACTAGCTACAGTGTACATGCACCGTGTACACTGTCTTGTACATTGCAAGATTTATTGAATCCGTTGGTGTACAAGCCATGAAAAGAACAGAAATTAAACGTAGACCGTTATCAGATACCGTACTGGCTAACCTTGAACCCGAATCAAAAGAGTATAGGGAGCTGGACGGCGAAGGCTTATATTTCCGTGTAAAGCCTGATGGTAAAAAAGCATGGTTATTCAGATATAAAAAAGCTGATGGGAAATGGTCATGGCTTGGAATAGGTACTTATCCTGAATTATCGGGTAAGGGTGCAAGAAAAAAAGCATCTGAGATAGTTCAAGACATTTCGCACGGCGATAATCCAATCATTACCAAACAAGAACGCAAGCGCAAAGAGCTTGAGCAGAATAATGCTACCTTTGAAGTATTGGCTCGTGAATGGCTGGACACAAAAGCAAATACTTGGGTACATGACACCATGATAAGAAACAAGGGTGCATTAGAAAAACATATATTCCCGATTTTTGGGAAACGCTTGTACACCAGCATAAAGCCTATTGAATGGATGAATCATTTAAAAGGTATTCAACAAAAGCAGGGAATCTATGAACAAGTAAATCGAGTTCGGGCTATGTGTCGTGATATATACGATTTTGCAAAGGTGACAGGCCGTATTGATTACAACCCATTAGAGGGGCTGCAAAAGTTCCTACAGCAGGGCATTAAGCAAAATATGTCGCATGTGAGTGAACAGGAGTTCCCAGCACTACTTAGGGCAATCAATAATTATCCAACTATGGACGTTCGGATGGGATTGCAGCTTTTAGCTATGTTGTTCTGCCGACCTACCGAGCTAAGAGAAGCCAAGTGGCAGGAGTTCGACCTAGATCAAGGGGTGTGGAATATACCAGCCGAGCGTATGAAGAAACGCCGTGAGCATATCGTACCTTTATCCACTCAAGCATTAGCAATATTAAAAGAGTTGCAGACCTACCAAACTAATTCAGATTATTTATTTCCGAGCAGATCGGATAAGAGTAAGCCAAAGTCAGACACCGTTTTCATTATGGCTTTGCGCCGTATGGGGTATGAGGGCAGACAGACACCGCATGGATTTAGGCATATTGCCAGCACCTTATTAAACAATCGTGGTTTTGATGAACGTCATATCGAAGCAGCACTGGCACACGTAAAGGACGGTGTAGCAGGGGTGTATAACAAGGCTCAATATTTAGATGACAGAGCCAATATGATGCAATGGTATGCGAACCATTTAGAAGAAATTGCGGATCAGAGCATTATTCAATTTAAAAAGGCGAAGTGACAAGACTTGTCGCACTACTAGCCAATAAATGCACAAATATAGGGAAATATAGATTATATTTGTTTTGCTAGGTATAGGCAGGCCAGCCGACAAGCAAGTACCCAACTTGTTTACCTAGTCATCTTTGGGGGTGCTGTGGGAGGCATTGATTTTGAATTTAGAATTTTTAAATAAACAGCAGGCCATATCTTATTTTAATAAACAAACTGATTTAAATATAGATAGAAGAACCTTTTTAATCTACTGTTTAGAAAATGAAATTCCTATTAAATATAAGGCAATTACTGACTTCAAAGCAATTGCAGGCTTTTTTATAAATGCTGATGAGTACACACAGCTAAAAGAACATCAAAGTATCGAGGTGGATTTTGAGGAAAGAGAAGATAATACTATTTATGCTCAAAAAAGTTTTGATGAGCAATTAAATTTACTAGCTTATAAGTTTTTTAAGAAAGTTTTTCCTAAAGAGTATGATAGCAAAGACCCAATGCTGAAATTAGATACACTCAGAAAGTGCTATGAGCTAGTCAAAGAAAAAGAAGAATACAAAGAATTATTAAGTAAAAAAGATTCTATAGATAGGTTAATTAAAATTAAGAAAGCCTCCTGCATACTATTGTTAGATGAAGATAATGTCGGATTAGTATTTCATGAAGAAAATATATTTTCCGTGAAAAGTGGTATTTATGATTTTTTAGATAGTTCGCTTAGTATCAAAGGGCTTATTCAAGCAGAAATAAAAAACTACCGAGATGGTTTTTACGATAGTTGTATACCAACTGAAAGCAGATTTTTTATTAGTGATAACTTGTTTTATTGGAAGGCTGATAAAAAAGAAAAAGACATATTTGGCAGTTTTTATACAGATGAAATTTTCCAGCAAGGGTTTTTGAAAGCTGATATTGATTTGCTAATCAAAAAGTTATTTCAAAAAGAAAAACCTGTAAAAGAGATTGATATTTTACACCCCAGAACGGCTAACAATGCTTCAAAAATAATTAGTGCCTTGTGTGAATTGAACGGACTAGATATTACTCAACCTTATGGAAATTCCAACAAGGAAATAATGGGTGTGCTTGACCGACTAGGAACACCCTTAAGCAAGGATGTTGTAGGGGATTGGCTAAAGTTAGCTCATGAAAATACCAAATAAATTCTAACTAGGCGCTGGTAAAATCTAACTAGAACTATAAAGATTTAATAAACAACAAACTAAACCCACTATATTTTTGTATAAGTGGGCTTTTTTATGACTATCAAACCAATCCGCGTTCAATTCAAAACAGCTTGTGAGCTACTGGACATAAGCCGTGAATCATTGCGTCATATCGTGCGTACTGACGCAGCATTCCCGCGACCAATCAAAACAGGGGATACCAAACAAGCACCAGTCTATTTTGATTATGCCGAGCTTGTAGAGTGGCATAACAGCCAAAAGCAAAGCCTTGCAGTGATGGGAGCATAAGAACATGAATAGCACCCAATTAAAACAAGTCCTGACTTATCTCAAGCAAGGCAAAACCATTTCACAAGCTGAGGCTATCGACCTTTTCAACTGCTACCGATTGAGCGCAATTATTCAGCGTTTACGAAATGCAGGTTATGACATTGTGACCCATCGTGAGCGCAATTATTCAGGCATCGGCTCACATGCTCGTTATGAACTAATTAAGCAGGTGGCAGCATGAAACCATCTATTAGCTTTGATTTTAATAATAACGGCGTGAGAGTTGTCTTAGATGAGAATAAAGAACCGTGGTTTTGTTTGACTGATGTTTATAAATCCTTAGACATAAGCCGAACTTCTCGTTTATTCCGTGAACTGGATAAAAAGGGTGTGGCGGATTACCACACCCCTACTGGTGGCGGTGTTCAAAAACTCAAATTTATTAATGAGCCGAATCTTTACCGCATCATATTCCGATCCAATAAGCCTCAAGCATTGAACTTTCAAGACTGGGTATTTTCTGAGGTATTGCCGACTATTCGCAAGACTGGAAGCTATTCAGCACGTCAGACCGCTTATGAAGAATTAAACCGCTTATGTATGCAAGAAAAGGTATCTAAGGACAAAGGCACGTTTCACAGTTTAGGTATGCACCGCCGTAAACATGAAAAGCATTTAAACGCCGTCCGTATTGAAACATGCAAAGCAAATTTACAGTTCACTTTTGAAGGGGTAGACCATGAATAAATATGTACACCCTGAGTTTTTCAAAGCGTTTGACCATTACAAAGCAATGCTGGCCCAGTATGGGGAACACCACCCCATCACAGAGCAGGCCCTCATTTTGACCATGCATTACACGCCTGAACATATCAAAGCAGAGATGCACCAAAAGGCCAAAGAACTAAACCTACTACCACCGCCAAGCGGTTACACGGATGACGGCGAACCTATGTACCAGTTAGAGGACATTGCAAAGCATTTCGGCATTTCGTTTGAAGAAGCAGAACAGCGTTTATTGCAGATGATGGATAACCGCCAGCAAGTCGGATTATCAAATGACGGCGTTTTGATTAATTCAGATATTCATATCAACCGTGTGCAGTGAGGTGAAGGCATGAAAGATATTGTACTGGCTTCATATCGCACTAACACCGAGGCAGATATTGAGGCGGATTTAATCGTAAACAATGAGGCTTGTAGTTTTATCGAACTAATCACCGTAGGCGATGGAGTTCAGGCCATTGATGACGGTATGAAGCAACTTATGCAAAACCCTCAAGCTACTGGCGTTATGGTGCTGCATGGGGAGAGCTTACAGCAGCTTATTGATGCTTACTTGAGAGGGGCAGAAGCATGAAAAACAAGTTATTCAATATTGCTAACATGCCCAAGTATGGTTATATTAATCGGGCTTTGGGCAAAATCTCAAAGTTAGCTTTGGTCGGCTATGATTCAAACGGCGCACAGTCCGAAAGGGCTTTTTTTGTGCGTAATATCTCTATGCGTTCGCATGTTATGGCGGAGCTGGAGAGGGACACTTTCGAGTGTGTAGGTATCCGTTTGAGCCTATCGACCAACCCTTTTCAGCTTTGCCACCCTCACTTGGTCGTGAATGGTAAAGCTCCCTTAAATTCAAACGGAGCGCATTCTCATGCCTAATCAAATCAATTCTACAAATACACCTAAAACTTATGATGCTGGCGATATGGCGGACGTGTATAGCGAAATGCTGGAACGCAGTGAACCCATCGGCTATATGCTGCAAGTTTTGCAAAATGAAATAACCCTGCTCCCAGAACTTACAGGATTGGAAGAAGTCTATTTTCAATCAATAACACGGTGCTTTGGTGTACTTGAGCAATTAAGCTACGACAACATGCAGAAATTGGCACAAGGCGAGAAACGACTGAGTGCAGAATGGGAGAAAATGAAAGGGAGTAGTCACAATGCTTGATTATGACCACCCCAAAGAACTAATAACACCCGAAGCTATTTTAGCTGAATGTGAGCAGCTTGTATCGTTTAATGATGCCTATTCATCACATCCATTAATACAGCGTTTTGGCAGTCCTGAGCAACCGATCTATGTTGATGATAGTAACGTCACCATTAATGGCGTTACCTATGAACAGCCTTTGGTTCTGCCTATCTATGATGGGCAAATGGAGCTTGTTCAATGTGCAGTCATGCAAGATGGGCAGCGCGTGGCCGTCATACCTGATGGATTGGCTAGAGGTTTTGCAAGGCATGGCGATTTTGACCATGCCCAGCCTGTCATTATCACATACAGCCTAGAGGCTTTCTTTAAGGTCGCACAGACTGGCTACGCCGTTGTATTGGTGCTACTGCCTACCCTATGCAGCAACCATAAAACAGAACTCAAGCCGTTTGATTTTGAACAAATACAGTTCGTTATTAACCAACTATCACAGGCAGGCTATAAGCAGCTTTACCTACCTGTCAGAATTGAACAAATGCACCTTGAGCCATTTAAAAAGCTGGAGCAAAACACGGCAGTTAGACTGCTATGTCAGTATTTAAGAATCGGTGTAAATCAGTTCCAGATTGAATTAAGCCAGGATGAAAGTGTAAGTGAGGTGCTGGCGTTTATTGATGAAGCTATAGAGGCTTTACCGATAAAAAGTATTTTGCCTAAAGGCCACTTGGCTAAACCGATGAAATGGGAAAACGGACATTTCCACATCACACAGGATGGGCTTTATTTTGTTGATGAAGATAAGAACGGCATAAGCCACAAGCGTTTTATCTCAAGCCCTGTATTGGTCGTTGCAAAGACTAGGGATAATTCTAGTAATAATTGGGGTGTATTGCTCAAGTGGAAGGATGACAACGAGGTAGAACACACACAGGCCCTATCTATGGAGCTATTCCAAACGGACGGCGCAGACCTACGCAAAGCATTGTCTTATCAGGGTGTAATGATTGCACCTGACCAACGAGCAAGAAACCTTTTTCAATGCTATTTAATGAGTTATCAAACAGGTCAATATGCCTTATGTGTGGATCGGGTCGGCTGGCATGATGATGTATTTGTACTACCTCATAAGCAGATCGGACAAAGCAGCAGTGATTTAATTGTTTATCAGGCTAACAATGCCTTAGCTAACCACTATCAAAGCAGAGGCACATTAGAGCAATGGCGAAGCAATGTAGCGCAATTGGCAGAGAATCATAGCTTGTTGGCTTTTTCATTGTGTACGGCCTTTGCTGGACAACTGCTAGACCCTCTTAATCAGCAAGGCGGTGGCTTTCATATCAAGGGCGGGTCATCCAAAGGGAAAAGCACAGCATTAAACCTTGCGAGTTCCGTGTGGGGAAATCCTAAAAACTTCTATCGTACATGGAGAGCAACAGGCAACAACCTAGAGCATACCGCCTATATGCACAATGATGGTTTTTTAGTGCTGGATGAAATCGGAGAGATAGCGAACCCCAAAGAGCTAGGAAACATTGTTTATATGCTTGCAAATGGCATGGGCAAAGGTCGCATGACTAAGCAAATCACAGCAAAGCCTATGCACCAGTGGAAAGTTATATTTTTATCCAGTGGGGAGAAAAGCCTTAAAGACATTATGAGCGAGCAAGGCCAAAAGACTAAGCTGGGACAAGAAATACGCTTGGCTGATATTGATATAGATCAGTCTGAGTACGGTATTTTTGACAGTATAGACTTTGCAGAGGATGCACCAAAACAAGCAATTGAACTGAGTAAGCGCATGGCAGACTGCTACGGCGTGGCTGGCATTGCATGGCTTGAGTATCTGACCAGCAACAAAGGCGAGCGCATGGACGAAGCTAGAGAGCTTTTAGACCAGTATCGCCAAGTCTTAACCGTGAACCAGTCGCAAGGGCATATTGTCCGAGTGGCTAACTACTTTGCATTGGTGGCAACGGCTGGGGAGCTGGCAACAAAGGCCAATATTACAGGCTGGAAAGCAGGCACAGCATTTAACGCCGTACAAAAGGTATTTAATCAATGGCTGGGCAGTTTTGAGCAGGTCGGAGATTATGAGAATCGGGAAATTGTGACCCATGTTAAAGCATTCTTTGAGGCGAATGAATCAAGTCGTTTTGAAGCCATTACACCCGATCCCGATCATATCGAGCGTATCAATAACCGTGTCGGCTACTGGAAGATAGAGAACGGCGAAAAGATATTTTATGTATTGCCTGAGCAGTTTAAAAATGAAGTCTGCAAAGGTTATGACAGTCGCAAAGCAGCAAGGGCCTTACTAGCTTACAACCTACTTGAGCATGACACAGGCAAGACCAGCAAGACCGCAAGAATCCCATCACGAAAAAACGCAGTGAAGGTTTACGCCGTCAAAGAGGCTATTTTTAGCTGGGAATAGTAAAAAACGAAGGTAACAGAGGTAACACAGGTAACAACCGCATGAATAAAGGCTTACAGGCGTTACCTATTGAAAATGGTAACAGGTAACAGAGGTAACAAGTTCTAAATTTTCCCTCATTTGTTACCCATGTTACCCATCGTTACCCAAGCAAAAAAATATAGGTAACACCCTGAAACGCTGTCATAGCAAGGATATTACCCATGTTACCTATGTTACCCATGAAAAATAGACATTCTGAGAAAATTAGAGAGATTTAAACCAATGCCAAACGTAAACAAAGTGACTGTAATGGGTGTATTAGGCCGTGACCCTGAAACTAAACAATTTCCCAACGGTGGCAGCGTTACGACATTCAGCGTTGCAACTACCGAGTTTTGGAAGGACAAGACCACAGGCGAACGTAAAGAGGCCACAGAATGGCACAGAATCACCACTAACAACCGATTAGCTGAGATTGCGAGCAAGTACCTCAAGAAAGGCGGAAAGGTTTATATCGAAGGCTCATTGCGTACAAGGAAGTGGAAAGACAATAAAGGAGCGGATCGGGAAGTAACCGAGATTCGAGCCGATGAGCTGCAATTGCTTTAATCGAAGCTCCCTAAATATGGGGAGCTTTTTTTATTGGATAAAACACTTCTTTCATAGGGTGAGTTTCACAAAATCATTTCTTTCATAGGATTGTTTCGCAAATTGAAGAAATGGAATGATTACACCCCTATTTTGTCTAGGTACGTCTAGCAAAATCCGTATCAGTATGTATCAGTAAATGGCCTTAAATCTTGCATGACAAGCCTTGTATATTTGTTTGACAAGATACTGATAAAAGTACCTATAAAAATGCACTCAAAACCAAGCTATATAAGGCATACGGCGTTTTACTTAGATATGCAGCTCGTCAAACTACGTCCAACAAGAAATGCGGTTTTGTCATGCTACGTCCTGCTAAATTTTGCTTTACAGGGTACTTGTAAGAAATGCCACCTATGCCAATTACAGCAAGGCATACAGCGATTTAATAACTTTGATTCTGTATAGCTACGTAAAGCAAAGACCCCCTATTTTGTATAGCTACGTAAAGATTTTCTTGTTTTACAGCACCACATGAAAAAGACCATTAAAACCATGCTCAAAACTAAGCACAGCAAGGTTTACGCCGTTTTTGAGGAATACCTATCTTGTAAAACTACGTAAAACAAATATCAGGTTTTATCAGGTTTAACCAATCGAGTGATGACGGCTAACCAGTGGGGGGAGTTCATAACTTATGGATTGACCCAAAGCGGAGACCACTCAAAACCGCACCAGCAAAAAAAATTCTGTTTTAGCAAATAGGTTAAAGTTGTTAAAGTTAAAAAATCACTGCAAAGGCTTATATATAAAGGATTTATCTAGTTATAAGTCGATTTTCAAAAGTTAAAATGATGTTAAAGGTACTTACTATTGCTTACAGCTACGGCGTTCTAAATGTCAGGTTTTGTCAGGTTGTAAACTTAGTATTACTTAGTATTTATGCCGTTTGCAATGTTAAGTTTTGATAAGTTCTGACTAACATTTACTAACAGGTGCAGCGTTTTAAATAACAGGTTTTGACAGGTTATCAATGTCAAGTTTTGACAAGTCCGAGCAGCAAGTGAAAAGTAGTATTTTGCAGTAATCCAAACCATAACAATTGATAACAGCATGGCATTTTTGAATATTAGGTTTTATAAGGTTTTGCATTTTTAAAGCAGTCCGCAAAACTAACATTTACTAACAGTAGGACAGCGCAATTTTGCGTTGTGTTTCGTGACAACTACGCGCGCGCACGCGAGGGATATATTCATTGTGGTTTTAAGGCTTAAAATCCCAATAGAATTACAGCGTGATTATTCGTGCGGTTTACTGCTACAAATAGCCTGAACATAGGACTACCCCCCACTGGGGGATATAAGCAAAATTGCGTTGGTTAATGAACTACGAAACTTTCGTACAGTCACACAGTGTGGGTATGGTCAAGATGACCACGCCTAAAAGCCAAGACCGATAGTGAAATTCCGCTATCGCTATGCCCATGCTCAAAAGTGAGCAACGGCATTCACTGAGCGAAAAATTGCGTTGAGTGGGTGCGTCAAAATATGGACAGACCTCAAAAGTGAGTTTTGCATGTGACTATCGGTCACTCACAAAGATAACCCCAACTTTGGGGGCATCTCTTAACTTCCATCACTGATGAGAGTTTAAAACAATGGTTATCCTCAAAATTGAGGTTATCCCTTAACTACCTTTAAAGTGTAGTAGCGGATCGGGAACATTTACCCCATTGGGGGATATGCTCAAATTTGAGCGCATCTAAACAACCTAGCTACTTAATCAACTACTTGGACGGCTAAGTTAATTTAGGATTACGTTATCGTTTCGGTAATCGCCGAAACCCATGCAAGTGACCAGCTCAAAGATAGTTAGTGAGTAACTGAGTTACTTAAAGTCACTCAGTCAATATGCTCAAAATATCGGGCTACCTGAGCCACAAAAAAGAAGAGCAGCGAAAAAACACAGCAAACCGCTATACCATCAAGCAATAATCAAGAAAACGCGCGGGCGTGCGAGGGGGAGTGTTTTTAACTCCTGAGTTCGTCACCCAGCATGACAACTAAACTCAGAGAAAATAGCCTAGCAACAGATAATCTGTACACTGTGGTGTACACTGGGATTTTTGTATAAATATTAAATTATATAAAACAGCTATTTAGCAAATTTGTTCAATTGACGCCACCCAAAATTCTTGTTATAAATCAGCCGCTTATTTAAGTGGCTTTTTTATTGCCTAAATTTTATAAGCGATTTAAAAAATCAAATCAAAACTAGAGCGAATACGCTCAATCAATAAATGCTTCGACTCTGACAAATGGGTATTTTTACGTACCATCAATTGGGTCTGAGCCATGTTGCACAGCTCGGAATCAATAGTTAAAGCAACGGCCTGACCTTCTTTTACTGCATCTGCGATATCTGCATAGCGCATGGCGGAAATCCCATGTCCAGCCACCACATAATTTTTTAAGGCATAAATAGAATTGGTGGTCAGACCAATATTCAGGTTCACTTGTAAGCGCACCATTTCACTGTCGAGTAGCTGACGGAAACCATGCCTTACGGGCATTAAGGCAAATTTATAGTCTGAAATTTCGGAAAGACAAATGCGATGCTTGAGCTTGGCAAGAGGATGACCGGCAGGAACAGCCAGAATAAAAGGTTCTGTTTTATGGGCAATGGTGCTGATGTCTATATGAAATGGAGGATTATACGCCAGTCCAATATGCGCCAGGCTGTCCACTCATTAATTCTAACTGGATTTCAATATTTGGATATTTATAATGCACATGTCGAAGTACATCATAAATCATGTGTTGCATATAACTTTCACTTGAAACAATGTTCACTTTGCCGAGTTGAGAAGATTGCAGCTGAAATAAACTATCAAATAATTCATTTTCACGATTTTTATTTTCCTTGAAATACTCAAGTACCAGATAGGCGGCTTCAGTCGGAATAATATGCCGACCCTTACGTTTGAACAGGTTTATTTTTAATTCTGATTCAAAGAGTTGAATTTGTCGGCTCATGGCGGACTGTTCAATATTCAGGATATCTGCCGCTTTGCGCATCGAGCCAAACATCATCACCGTATAGAAATAACGCAAACGCTTTTCATTGATTCCGTTCAGTGGCGCAAGGAATTGCAACTTTCTGTCCATAAAAACTCTGATGCTTTTAAAGCATCAGTATGCCGAATAAATTACATTGTTATCAAGTCAGGAGCATGCTTACATGGATTTTGAACAATAAGAAGATCTAGATAAAAAGGAGTTTTAGATGGATTTAATCACCTCCCGTCAACAACGGTTAGACCAGATTTACAAGAAAGTAAGCTGGCGGCTACTGCCATTTTTATTGCTGTGTTATTTCTTTGCTTATCTGGACCGGATCAATATCGGATTTGCCAAGTTACAAATGCAGCAGGAGCTGGGCTTTAACGATGCAATTTATGGCATGGCAGCCGGCATATTCTTTTTAGGTTATGTACTGTTTGAAGTGCCAACCAACCTGTATTTTGAAAAAGTCGGCGCCAGAAAAACCATTACCCGCATCATGATTTTGTGGGGCCTGACCTCCATGTCGATGCTATTTGTCACCACCCCGCAGATGTTCTATGTCTTGCGCTTTTTACTAGGTGTATTCGAAGCCGGTTTTGCCCCAGGCATGATTTTCTATCTGACCTATTGGTATGCTGGTGCACGCATGGCACGCGTGATGGTGATTGTCATGCTGGCCGGGCCGCTTGCTGGCATGTTAGGCGCACCGTTATCTACACAAATTATGAGTACTTTTCATCAGATTTATAATCTTTCTGGCTGGCAATGGTTATTTTTATTAGAAGCTGTGCCGACCGTGCTGTTGGGCTGCGTAGCATACTTTTATTTAACCGATCATCCTTCACAAGCAAAATGGCTGTCCCAAGAGGACAAAGCCTTATTGGTGAAAGAAATTTCCCAGCATCAGTCTGCAAGCGGTCATAGCAATTTTAAAGCGGTGTTGAAAGATCCCTGGATTTATTTCATGGCCTTGGCCTATTTCACCATTATCTGTGGGATCTATGCGATTGGCTTCTGGCTGCCATCTTTATTGAAATCGGGCGGTATCCAAAATTTGCAGATGATTGGCTGGCTGGTGGCGATCCCATATTTATGCGGCGCAATTTTCATGATCATTTTTGCCCGCAGCTCGGACAAATGGCAGGAACGGAAATGGCATTGTGTAGTGCCTACGGTATTGGCCGGAGTCAGCTTGATGTTGTCGGTGATCAGTGCGAATTTCCTGCTGTCCTTTATTGCGATCTGTACCGCAACGGCCTTTATGTTTAGTGCCTATACCATTTTCTGGTCGATTCCATCGAAATACTTAAGCGGTAGTGCGGCAGCAGGCGGAATTGCCCTGATTAACAGTATCGGATTACTCGGTGGTTTTGTCAGTCCAAATATTATGGGCATGGCGCAGTCAATGACCGGTTCCATGCTGGCAGGCTGGTTCACGATTGCTGTGATCATGATGCTCGGAGGCACTTTCCTGATTTATACCTTCAGACTGAAAAAGCAAGCTGCGCCTCAGCAAACAACACACACTGCTCTAATCGTCGATAAATAATCAATCATGCAGCATAGGAAGGATTCAAGATATGAAGAAAATCATCATTGCGGGCTTTCAACATGAAACCAATACCTTTGCCCCGACCAAAGCAAACTACGCGGATTTTGTCCAGGGCGGGGGATTTCCTCCGCTTAGTCGTGACGCAGATGTCCTGAAATTTCGGGAACAGAACATTCCGATTGGCGGTTTTATCCAGCAAGCAGAACAATTCGGTTATCAACTTTTGCCAGTGATCTGGGCTGGGACTTCACCTTCAGCGCATGTAGAGCAGGACACTTACCAGCGGATCTGTGATGAAATTATTTCCAGCATTCAGCAACATCCGGCAGATGCGGTGTATCTGGATCTGCATGGTGCCATGGTCAGTGAACAGGTAGATGATGGTGAAGGCGAATTATTAAGACGAGTTCGCGAGGCCGTTGGTCCGGACATTCCGGTAATTGCCAGTCTGGACTTCCATGCCAATGTCACGCAGGCGATGTTTGCTCATAGTGATGCATTGATTTGCTATCGGACCTATCCACATGTAGATATGGCTCAAACCGGACAACGCTGTGCCCAACTGCTGGATCAAATATTCCGGGGTAAAAAGCTGCACAAGCAAATGTATAAGCTGCCGTTTTTGATTGCGCTGAATGCACAATGTACCGAGCTGGAACCTACCCAGTCTTGTATGAGTTTACTTGAACAGCTAGAGCAAAATAATTCTGTCCAGATGAATTTCACGCCGGGCTTTCCGGCGGCAGATTTTGAGGAATGTGGCGGTTGTATCTGGGGCTATAGTGAAAACGCTGAGCAGTTAGATCAGGCTATGCAAGGCTATATCGCCCATGTGCTGCAACAAGAAGCGCATTGGAATATGGATTTTTTATCACCCGATCATGCCGTGCAGCAGGCACTTCAACTTTATCAACAGCATCATTCGAGCAAACCTGTGGTGATTGCCGATACGCAGGATAATCCGGGAGCCGGTGGTGATTCAAATACGACCGGGATGCTATCGGCGCTACATCGACATCAGGTTAAAAATGCATTGATTGGTCTTATTGTTGATCCCGTGGTGGTGCAGCAAGCCTACCAGCTTGAGCTTGGTCAGCATTTTTATGCGCAACTGGGTGGAACATCGGGTATTGCCGGGGATTCCCCATTTAGCGCTGAATTTAAGATCAAAGCCTATAGCGATGGAAAATTCAGCTATGGCGGGCCTATGATGCATGGTGTTGAGGCGGATATTGGACCGAGTGTATTGCTGGAAATAGATGGTATTGAAATTGCAGTCAGTTCCTACAAAGCCCAGTTGCTCGATCGTAATATGTTTAGAATTTTTGGCGTTGTGCCTGAAGATAAGTCAATTATTGTAGTGAAAAGCTCGGTACATTTTCGTGCAGATTTTCAGGACATGGCTGCTGCCATTTTGGTCGCGAAAGCGCCTGGGGCCATGAAAGCAGACCCGAATGACTTGCCTTGGCAAAAGATTGACCCTGATAGACGGCTTGTGCCGATGGGTGAAAGTCTGGCGCAACGTGATCAGCCATTACGTCGTACGGTCTAATATTTAACTAACATCCAATTAACACCCAAGCGATTGAACAGGCGAGCTCTATCATGATCCAGCCTGTTTTTTTATCAAATCCTCATTATCTGATTCTGTCATAGATGAACTTGACTGACATCGACTTAATCTAGCTAAAAAAAGCGGATATGAATTCAACATCCTTTTCAAACTCAACAAAATACCTATAATTCCAAGTAGAAACTTGTTGTAAATTAAACCTTAGAAAAAAACAAATACAGTTTTGACTTTCTTATTTCAAATTAAACGATTCAATCGGAGATTCTCATTGCGCGCTGCCCGCTATAAAATTTTGCTGATTATCGTATTGCTACTGGCAGTAGGGTTTGCTCTATTTCGCTGGTGGCAGGGGCCTGTGGTGCCTAGTTATACGCTGAGTACCATGCCGCTAGTACAAAATGTTGTCGCAACCGGACGTGTTGCGACGGTTTCGCGTGCCCAGGTAGGCAGTGAAATTAGTGGTGTGGTTCTGCAACGTCTGGTGCAGGAAGGCGATCAGGTTAAACCGGGTGATCTGCTGGTGGTGCTGAAATCAGATGAATTACTGGCCCAAGTCAGACAGGCCGAGCTGGCACTGACCGAATTGGCAAGCAGCCGACGGCCACAGGCTGCAGCAGAACTGGCCAGTGCCAAAGCCCAGTTGGAGCAGGCCAGCCGAGAAGCTACACGTCGACGTAATGCAGAAGTCGGTATCCTGTCGAGGGAAGAAGTCGAACAGGCTGTGGAAGCGGAAAGAGTCGCGCGTAATAATTATGAGACAGCCCGGGTAAAAGCAGTAGCATTGGCTGCGGGTCAAGTTGAAGAAGCATCGCTTCGTGAACAGCTGGCGGTGGCACAGGCGCAATTGGCCAAAACCAAGATTCGGGCGGCGGTCGCCGGCACAGTACTGACACGCGCTGTCGAGCCGGGTGATCTGGTTCAGCCGGGACAAACTTTATTTACCATTGCGTTAACAGGGAATACAGAAATCCGGGTACCGCTAGATGAGCGGAATTTACCGCAACTGGCCTTGCAGCAAAATGCCACTGTAATTAGCGATGCCTATCCGGATCGGTCTTTCCCGGCCCGGATCAATTTTATTGCGCCAAGTATTGACCCACAGCGAGGTACGGTAGAAGTCAGGTTAACTGTAAATCCAGTGCCTGATTTTCTGCGTCAGGACATGACGGTATCGGTGAATGTCGAGACGGCCAAACGAGCGCGGGCTCTGGCTATTCCGAATGATGCTTTAAGTAGTATCAAGGGAAATAAAGCCGTGGTCTTAATGGTACGTGATGGAAAAATACAGCGTCAGCAGATTACTTTAGGCTTGCGTGGCCTAGCCATGTCAGAAGTGAAATCAGGCCTGAGCGAGGGCGATCAGGTGCTGGCAGATGCCGAATCTTCGTTGGAAGATGGCACCAGAGTTCGCTTAAAACCACAACAGAGTTCATTGCAGAATTCTGCTGATACGACCAACAGCAAAAATGAATTACCGGTGAACTTCGATTGAAAAATTTATTCGGGCGGCTCTGGATCGAATGGAAAATCGCGGTCAGTTTTTTGCGCGAGGGTCGCGCGCAGTCCATCATGATCACCATCGGGGTTGCCGTGGGCGTAGCGGTGATCGTCTTTATCACTGCATTGATTCAGGGGCTGCAAGCCAATATTGTCGAACGAACCTTAGGTACACAGGCGCATATTCGCCTATTGTCACCGGATGAAGTCAACCGGATTGTGTCACCTCCCACCGAGACCGTGCAATTATTGCAGGAAGACAAACGGGCACAGCGCCTGCGTTCGATCAACAATTGGCAACAGATTACTGAAACGCTAGACCAGTTACCTGTACTGACCGCCGTCTCGCCGGTGGTGTCTGGGCCGGCTTTTGTACAACGGGGTGATGCGATCGAATCAGTGGCGTTGGTCGGGATGAATCTGGAGCGTTATCAGCAGATCATTCCATTAAAAGAATATTTAATCAGTGGTCAGTTGCGGGTCGGCGCGGATGATGTGCTGATTGGCAGTCAACTGGCCAAAGACCTCGGTGTTCAGGTCGGCAGCAAGTTGCGACTGGATACTGGTCAACAAAATAGTGCTTTGGTGAATATTGCCGGTATTTTTGAACTGGGTGTGCGCGAACTGGATGCGCGTTATGTCTATCTGGATCTCAAGCAGGCACAGTCCTTACTCGGCCTGCCAGGCGGGGTAACGGTGATTGACCTAACCATTGCCAATATTTTTGAAGCAGACCAGGTTGCCGCACAAGTCGGACGCCTGACCTCATTAAAAGCCGAAAGCTGGATTGAAACCAATGCACAACTGATGAATGCCATTACTGCACAAAGCCTGTCGACTAATATGATTATTGTCTTTGTCGCAATTTCGGTGGCTTTCGGGATTGCCAGCGTCATGTCCGTCAGTGTGGTGCAGCGCACCCGAGAAATTGGTATTCTGCGGGCGACAGGTGCAACCCAATCGCAAATCCTGAGGGTTTTTCTGTTTCAGGGCGCAATCTTCGGCTTGCTCGGTTCAGTGCTGGGCAGCATAGTCAGTTATGGCCTGGTGTGGGTATTTAATAATTTTGGGCCGGGATTATTCTATATTCCGATATCGATTGAACTGGTGATATTGGCGCTATTGTTGGCGACATTAACAGGCGTACTGGCTGCAGCGGTGCCATCACGCCGGGCAGCAGCACTCGACCCGGTGGAGGCGATTCGTCATGTCTGAGCAATCTCAGGAAGTTCTGCGTCTGGAAGCGCTGCGAAAATCTTATAATATTGGACAGCCCAATGAGGTTGAGGTCTTGCATGGCATTGACCTGCGCATTGATCGCAACGACTTTGCTGCACTTATTGGCCCTTCCGGTTCTGGAAAAAGTACCTTACTGAATATTCTGGGACTGCTAGATAAACCAACGAGTGGCGAGCTGTATTTGTTGGGACAACCTACCAGTGCGATGGATGATACCGGCCGTACGGCGCTGCGCGGCAACAGCATCGGATTTGTATTTCAGTTTCACCATCTGATTCAGGCATTTAGTGCACTGGATAATATTCTCATGCCTTTAATGATGGCGCATGGCAAACCGAATCAGCAGGCAATGCAACGCGCACGTGATTTACTAGCGGCAGTGGGACTGGAAAAATTTGCCGAGCGTAAACCGAATGAATTGTCCGGAGGACAGCAGCAGCGGGTGGCCATTGCTCGGGCCTTGATTACTGAGCCGGCATTATTATTGGCCGATGAACCTACAGGTAATCTTGATACCCAGACCGCGGCTGATATGTTTGAACTGTTTCGTAAAGTGCATCGTGAACGCGACTGCGCCGTACTTTTGGTCACGCATGATCCGCGCCTGTCCGCCACTTGTGATCGCACCATTAATCTGGTCGATGGCCGGATTGAAAGTGATTCGAGCAATCCGCATCAAGATTAAGCTGTACTGTAAGGAGCCAGGAGGGCCAATTTCCTGAAGCGGAAGACAACGGGATTTCTTATTTAAAACTGCCTTTAAATTATTTCCATGCCTGAGATTGAAATAAACGCGTCATTCAAAAAGGATGTACGCGATTGCCTACATCCTTAAATTTTGATGGTTTAATTTTAATGATTCTGTCTTTCAGGTTGATCTAATCATTGAACGCCGGTAAATCATATCTAATCAAAGCGTCAGGATGAAGCCGAACTTTAATGGCACTGCCGCAAGTTTCCATTTCATCCTGTGAATAAGCCTGATTTCAAAGATTCGATCCGATTTTATTGTTCCAGATTACTTCTCAGCATCCAGGCCGTTTTTTCGTGGACTTCCAGTCTTTGCGTGAGAATGTCAGCAGTCGGCTGATCATTGGCTTCTTCAATGATCGAGAAAATACTTCTGGCAGTACGTGCCACAGTTTCATGTGCATCTACCAGTAAACGTATCATTTCTTCAGCTTTAGGCACACCTTCGACTTCTTTAATAGAAGTGAGTTTCACAAACTGTTTATAAGTGCCGGGTGCTGCAAAACCCAAAGCCCGAATACGTTCAGCAATGACGTCCAGCGCATTCCACTGCTCGGTGTATTGAGTCATAAACATGGTGTGCAGGCTATTGAACTGGGGGCCAGTGACATTCCAGTGGAAATTATGGGTCATCAAATACAGGGTATAACTGTCTGCTAAAAGTCTGGATAAACCATCGACAATTTTGGCGCGATCATCATGCGAAATCCCGATATCAATTTTCATTGCTTTAGATTCTTTTTTAGAAGAGGCCATGCTCTTACTCCTTCAAACTTAACGCGATACGGTGTATTAAAATAAAGTCGGATGTATCTGAAGCCCGAGCCAAGAGATGAAATGATCTCTATGACTTTGTATTTGATCTAACAGGCTAAGAGATTTAAGTGGTTATAAGTTATAGATATTAAATCAATATAAAGGCAGGAAGTTTAGTCATTATGTATAAGCAGGACGCGGGATTGTAACTATTTAAATCTGTCAAATTTTGACCATCTTCAGCGGTAGCACGTTAATTTCTCATAGCAAATTGAACTTCTAAAAAGTCCTAATCATTTCAGGATTGAAACATCGTTTTGGGTTATGACGCTTATTTGTGAGCAAGATCACATATCACCATACTGAATCTTTATTTCGAAATATCTCTGTGAAATTTTAATATTTTATTTTAAATAAATAACTTAGATAAAAATTTAAATCATAAATAAACCCGAAATTTATAAAAAATAACACAATGCTGCCTTAATTAAACAAGGCACTACAAACAATAATAAATCTCTTTCTCAAATGCAGTTATGTTAGGACACAGGCGAAACCAATAACAATATTCCCAGAAGAGCAAAAATGCTTCGAGTCAGCATATTAAGAAGAAATATGAGGCTGATACAGGATCGGCTGTAGCAGATTGACTTGCGGGATGAGTTTGATTGGTCAAGCCATGCAAAATATCAGCTCAAGCGACTTTGAGATAGACCAAAAATATCTGCACTAAACTCAAGCTCAGCAAGGAATACATCATGAAAATTAAGGCCAATAGCCCCGCGACTGGTAAAGACGGTTTAGACAAACAAAATACCAATAAAAAAAGTGAGCAGCTCGACGCATATCGCAGTGATGCGACCGAGCAGGCACTCACCACCAATCAAGGGGTTAAAATTTCCGATAACCAGAACAGTCTCAAGGCAGGCGTTCGCGGTGCGACCTTGATCGAAGATTTTATTCTTCGGGAAAAAATTACCCATTTTGACCATGAGCGAATTCCAGAACGTATTGTGCATGCCCGCGGTGTCGGCGCACATGGCTATTTTGAGGCTTATCCGGGGAATGAAAAACTGACCAAGGCAGGCTTCCTGACCAATACCAGTGTGCAAACGCCAGTATTTGTGCGTTTTTCTACCGTACAGGGCCCGCGTGGTTCAGCAGATACGGTACGTGATATTCGTGGTTTTGCGACCAAGTTTTATACGGATGAAGGTAACTTTGATTTAGTGGCGAATGATGCCCCGGTATTCTTTATTCAGGATGGGATCAAGTTCCCGGATTTCGTGCATGCAGTCAAGCCTGAACCTCAGACCGAGATTCCTACCGGTGCATCTGCACATGATACTTTTTGGGATTTTGTTTCCTTAGTGCCTGAATCTGCACATGCGGTGATGTGGGCCATGTCGGATCGGGGTATTCCGCGTAATTTAAGAGCCATTCAAGGCTTTGGCGTACATACTTTCCGTTTTATCAATGCCGAGAATAAAGCGGTTTTTGTGAAATTCCACTGGACGCCAAAACAGGGTCTCGCCCAACTGGTCTGGGATGAAGCACAAAAACTGGCGGGTAAAGATCCGGATTTCCATCGTCGTGACTTATATGAAGCGATTGCCTCCGGTAACTATCCGGAATGGGAGTTGGGTGTACAGGTCGTTCCAGAAGAAGATGAGATGAAGTACGACTTCGACTTGCTGGACCCAACCAAAATTATTCCGGAAGAACTGGTGCCGGTGACGCCGATTGGCAGAATGGTGCTGAACCGTAATGTTGATTATTTCTTCGGTGAAACCGAGCAGGTGGCATTCTGTCCGGGACATATTGTGCCAGGACTAGATTTTACCAATGATCCATTATTACAAGCACGTTTGTTCTCCTATACCGATACTCAGCTTAGCCGTTTAGGTGGTCCAAACTTCCACCAGATCCCAATCAACAAGCCGGTTTGTCCATTCCACAATAACCAGCGTGACGGTTTACATCAGCGTATTGTACATACCGGTCAAGCCAGTTATGAGCCGAATTCGATTGACAATAACTGGCCGGCTGAAACCCCGCCAGCAGCACAAGGCGGTGGTTTTGAAAGTTATCAGGAACGTATTGATGGACACAAGATCCGTCAGCGTAGCGAATCATTCAGTGATCACTTTAGTCAGCCCCGTCTTTTCTACCGCAGTCAGGCACCTCATGAGCAAAAGCATATTGTCGATGCCTATGTCTTCGAGCTGAGCAAGGTGGAACGTAAATATATTCGTGAGCGTGAAGTTCTGGAAGTGCTCTGCAATATCGATTTGGACTTGGCTCAGCAAGTTGCTGATCAATTGGGCATTGAAATTCCGGCAGAGAAAAAGGCAGCAACATTGCCAGATGTGCAGATTTCACCACGCTTATCTTTCGAGGCATTTAAACCTGAAGATATTAAGGCACGCAAAATTGCGCTACTGGTGCACGACAAGGCCAATGAGGCCAGTATCAAAGCTGTTCAAGCCTGGGCAGAATCAGAAGGTGCTGTGGTCGATGTACTGACCCCAAAACCGGGTCCGGTACTGGGTCAGCAAGGCGAGGTGATTCCTTCCGATGGTATGCAAAAAGCAGAGCCATCCATCGCCTATGATGCTGTGGTGATTGCTGACGGTGACAATTACGATGTGGTGATGAAAGATGGTGTAGCGACTCATTATCTACTGGAAGCCTACAAACATTTAAAACCAATCGTGTTCTTGGGCGATAAAGGCAAACTGATTGAACATTTACGCTTGGTTAGCGATGAAGGAACCTTGGCAAATGGGCAGTTTGAAGCAGTACAAGATAGCTTCAAGACTTTGATCTTGAACCATCGTGTCTGGACGCGTGAAGCAATTGCGGAAGCGATTCCTGCCTAAACGATCCAATTTATATTTTAGAGGATAGAGGCTCCGGCTTCTATCCTCATGGTTTTAAAATGGATGAAGAGATGGTGAGACCGGACGTCAAAAAGTTGTTGGCTCAAGCACAACAAACCAAATGGAGCAGAGAGCAGGACATTTATCTCATTGAACATAATCATTTGCCTTTAGCTGAACTGATGCAGCAACTCTGTTTCAATGAAGAAGAGATTAATGCACGGCGTAAGGTATTAGGGCTGACCACACGTTTAAAACAAATGCGCAAGCTTTCTCATTAACTGACTTTAAAAACACAACAACATTATCCGTATTTTATGAGGAACCGCATGCATGAACCTCGGTTCAATATTACAAAGATTTGAAAATTCTCCTCTGGAGCTACAAGAAAAAATTCAGCACACTTTAATGGAACTGGTGGCGATTTCCGAACAGGTGCCTTATCCCGCTTCTGGAGCAACCTTAAAACGCTGGCAGATACTTAGTCAGGTTTCGGCAAGAAATTTGAGCCTGGGCAAACTCTATGAATCGCATTTAGATGCTTTAGCTATTCTGCATGAACTGAATGTTCCGGTAGAACAAAAAGGTTTATGGGCAGTTTGGGCGGCAGAAGGTGGACCCAAACCTTTAACATTGCAAGCAGGAAAGTTAAGCGGAATTAAGCCTTGGTGTTCTGCTTCGGGTTGGGTGCAACACGGCTTGCTCACTTACCGTGATGAGCAACAACAATCCCAGTTACTGATTCTAGATTTGTCGCAAGAAGGCATTCAGCATTATCAGGATGCCTGGCAGGCAGTGGGCATGCAGCATACCTTGACTGCCCGGCTGGAACTGGATCAGGTTGAGGTGGAAAAAGTCGCAGCTCCAAATGCCTATCTGGATCGGCCCGGATTCTGGCATGGTGCCGCAGGTGTGGCCGCATGCTGGTATGGCGCAACCGTGCGTTTGGCTGAATATTTAAAACAGGCAGTATTGTTAAAACCGCATGCCTATAAGGCCATGTATCTCGGTGAAATTAGTCGGGAGCTTTTAGCGACACAGTCCTTATTTTATCAAGTCGTTACATTGATTGATCAGCAACCGCAGCACTCTCATGAATTAAAGATTCGCAGCCTGCGTGCTCAGGTGGAAGCAACGGCCTTAAGCGTGCTTACCCATGTGGGTAAGGCTCTTGGTGCTGCGCCGTATTGTGAGCATCCGCATTTCGCTCGGCTTGCAGCAGATCTTCCGGTATTTATTCGTCAAAGTCATGCTGCATTTGACTTGGAGCGGATTGGCGAGCTGACTGTACAGGAGGAACAATTATGGACGTTATAAGACATGAGATTGTAGGGGATCGTGTCATCCATGGTGAAGGCACAAGACTTGAAGAATGGTGTTCCTGTCAGATTCTGCAACAGATGCCGGAATTCGATATTCCTCAGGTTATTCCACCGGATGCCAGAGTCTGCATCATTGCCCCACATCCTGATGATGAAATTTTGGGCTGTGGAGGTCTGATTCAGCGTCTGGACAAATTGGGATATCAGATCGTACTTTTTGCCGTTACCAACGGGACGGCCAGTCATCCAGGTTCTAGCCTGTATAGTCCAGAAGAGTTGAACCAGATTCGTCCTGCTGAAACGCGAGCAGCTTTAGAAGCGTTACCTTTAAAACAGAATATTTTGCGGATCGCTTTAGACATTCAGGATGGCAAGGTGGCAGAACAGCGGGAGGTATTGCAACAGCATCTGCAATCTTACCTGCAGCCGAATGATGTGTTAATTAGCACATTTGTTCATGATGGACATCCAGATCATGAAATTACAGGGCAGGTTACACAGCAGCTGGCGACTGAGCTTCATTTGCCCTGTATTCAGGTCCTGATTTGGGCATGGCATTGGGCAACCCCTGGAGATACCAGAATTCCTTGGACCGTCGCTCATCAACTCAAATTAACTGAGGAAGAATTACAATATAAGTCTCTAGCTGTGCGGTGTTTTAAGAGCCAGCTCGAGTTTGACCCTACTATTGAACAATCACCGATTCTGCCAGAGCAGGCATTACAGCGTATTTTACAGCCCTGGGAGGTGTATCTGTATGAACAGTAAAGCAGCCTATGATCAGGAATATTTTGATGCCTTATATGCACTGAATCAGGGAGATCCCTGGCAATATGAACAGCGTTGGTATGAACAGCGCAAACGGCAGATTTGTCTGGCGGTCTTGCCACGCTTGCAGTTTGACTCCGGGATTGAAATTGGTTGCAGTAACGGCATCTTCAGTCAGGAGCTGGCGCAGCGGACAGATGCCTTAATGTGTCTGGATGCCAATGATACTGCGATCCAGTTGGCACAGCAGCGTTTACAAGTGTATCCGCATGTGCAGGTGCTACAGTGTATCGTGCCAGATGAGTTGCCCGAACAGAAATTTCAGCTCATTGTCGTCAGCGAGATTTTATATTATCTGAACCCGATTGCTCTGCAACAGGTGCTGACATGGTTGCATACTGCACTCGAACCGGGTGGATGTATCTTGAGTTGTCATTGGCGCGCGTCGATCTCGGGATTTAGCTTAAATGGTGAAGATGTCCATCAGTATCTCAAAGCGCATTTAAACTATGCACATCGTTTAAGTTTGCAGGACTCCGATTTTTGGGTAGATCTCTGGTTGAATTCAGCGCAATCTGTGGCAGAGCAGGAGGGCTTAAGATGAAAAAAATCGGTGTGGTGATTCCGGCCTGTAATGAAGAAGCCTATATTGAACGCTGCCTGTTGGCTTTAAAATCAGCACAAACTTATTTTTTTCAATACTTTAAAACAATAGAAAATCTTCCTGAAATTCATATTCTCGTGGTCTTGGATCATTGTACCGATAGCACCGCACTTAAAGTTCAGCAAATGAACATTCCAGCTATCAGTTGCGACTTCCAGAATGTCGGTAAGGCACGCCATTTGGGGATTCAGCAAATGATCGAGCAAGGTTGTGACTGGATTTGCTGTACCGATGCCGATTCATTCGTACAGTGTGACTGGTTTCAGGTGATGTTAGAGCATCAACCGACTGATGCAATTTGTGGTGTGGTCGAGCTGGATCAATGGGATCATTTAAGCCGGAAAACCCGTCAGGCTTATCTCCGACATTATCAGGACAGTATGGGACATCGGCATGTTCATGGCGCAAACCTGTGTTTTAAAGCTTCGGCTTATATACAGGTCAATGGGTTTCAGCAACTGGACTGTCATGAAGATGTCGATTTCATCCGTCGTTTAGAAAAAGCTGACGCGCAGATTGTCTGGTCGAATCAGCTGAGAGTCACTACCAGCAGTCGTCTTAGCTCAAAAATTGCTGCAGGTTTTGCACATTTTCTACAAAAACTTGAGCTTAAGCAGGCCGCGAAAAAACCGATCAGCCTATGCAAATAAAAGCATAAAACTATAAATTTTATACAATCAGATACTTGTAAAAAATCTTAAAATTAGTGTCTAAAAACTATTCCATTTAAATTTATTCTGTTTATAATTCACGCAAATTCGGCCCCGCAAACTTATACATTCTAGCTATAAGTCTGTGGGGTTTTTCTATGGATGATCGGTAATGGATGCCTGAGCCTTCTTTTTTGGTAATACAATGTTCAATCAAACACTGCTTTCTCGAATTCAGTCTCCATCACCATATCTATGGCAGAAAATAGCGACTGCGTTGTGCTTCTTTAGCTTGGGCTTTAGTACTGCGGCTTGGGCACCCTTAATTCCATATGCACAGCAGCGCCTGTTATTAAATCATGCTGATTTTGGCCTGTTATTGCTGTGTGCCGGAATCGGTTCAATGCTGGCGATGCCGCTGGCCGGCCGACTGGCCAATGCCTTAGGTTGCCGTACTGTTTTAGCCGTAATTCTCAGTGCATTTTTATTTATTTTGCCTGCTCTGGCTTATAGTCCGAATCATTTAATGATGGCAATCAGCCTGTTTTTCTTTGGTGCCAGTGCCGGGGCTTTGGGCGTGACTGTCAATATTCAGGCTGCACAGATTGAGAAAAAACTCGGTAAAAGTTTAATGTCAGGTTTTCATGGAGTGTGTAGTTTAGGTGGTCTATCAGGCGTACTGGGCATGACCATGTTAATGGGACTTGGCTTGGCGCCTTTAACCGGTGCGGTGATTGTCAGTGTAATTTTGCTGCTTATTGCCTTATTCGCTGTTCCTTTAAGTTTGGGTGCTGAGCCAAAAACAGCGGTAGAAGACACATCATCAGAACAGCCAGTGAAAAAAGCAGCACCGACCTGGGCGATTTTAGGCATTGGTCTGATCTGTTTTGTGGCTTTTCTGTCAGAAGGTGCAGCTATGGACTGGAGTGGTATTTATCTTGCTACTGAGTTCAGCCTGCCTGCGGCGCAAACCGGTTTGGCTTATAGTTTCTTTGCGGGTTTGATGGTGTTGGGACGCTTTAGTGGACACCTGATTATTCAGCAGTTTGGTGAAAAAAATACGATTCTGTTAAGCGCACTCTTGGCTGCAACCGGTTTATTAACCGTAGTCTTTGCACCAGTCTGGCAAGTAGTGTTGGTGGGTTATGCGATTTTAGGTTTAGGTAGTGCCAACATTGTACCGTTAATGTTTTCCCGTGCAGGACGTCAAAAAACTTTGGCTTCACATGTGGCATTGTCTTATGTATCGGTATTTGCTTATACAGGTTCATTAATTGGACCGGCATTGGTCGGCTTCGGCAGTGAAATCATCGGATTGAGCTTAGTATTTAGCGTCATTGCGATTGGTCTATTGAGTATTGTGATTTTGAATCATCTCACTGCAGACCCAAACGAAGTACAACACAGCGAAGAGATTGTGGCTCCTCTTCAAAACGAAACACCAGCTTAATGCTGGTGTTTTTTTACTTAAAAATTTAGGCATGCACACTGAACTGGTTTGAAGCTCCTGCAGCCACCGGACGATAGATCCGCAGGCTTTGTGAGTTTTTCAGGTCAGTGATAAACTGATCACGCCAGCGAATAATATCGAAATTTTTCAAGCCTTGGCTTAAATAACGATAACGCTCTAAACGTTCTGATTTAGACATACGGAGCGCTTTCTTCAAGGCTTTGGCCATACTGTCATGTTCATAAGGATCGACCAGTAAGGCTTCTTTCATTTGTTCAGCAGCACCGGCATATTTAGATAGAATTAAGACACCCGGATCTAAAGGGTCTTGTGCAGCAATATATTCCTTGGCGACCAGATTCATGCCATCCCGAATCGAATTTACCCAGCAAATATCTGCCTTACGATACAGTTGCATCAAGGCTTCATGACCCAAAGTGTCATAGCTGCAATCGAAAGGTAACCAATCCGCTGTGCCATGCTGGCTATTGAGTTCATGCACGGCAGATTTAAATTGCGTATACAGGTTCTTATAGGTTTTTACATCCAGTCGGCATGGGCAGGCAATTTGTAATTGCTGGAATTGATTTTTAAACTCCGGTTGATCTTCCAGCAAGCTCTGCAAAGATCCGATTTTCTCCAATAAGCCTTTACTATAATCAATCCGGTCAACTGAAATGATGGTTTTATAAGGCTGCACTGTCTCCAGATCAAAGGGAAGCTTTTCCAGATGACTATCTGAGGCCTGATTCTGCAGTTGCACAGGATGCACACCAATCGGATAGCATTTCACATGAATCTTTCGAGATTGATAATTCAGGATTTCATTGTGGCGATGCTGCACTTTTAAGGTCTGTTCAAGGAAATTTAAACAGTTTTCCTGATCGCGAGAAGTCTGCAAACCAAGTACATCATAGTTGGCCAAATGATGTGCCAGATCACGATGGGCCGGTAAAGTTTGCCAGAGCCTTAGTTCAGGAAAGGGAATATGCAGGAAAAAGCCAATACGGTTACGCATGCCCAGTTTACGGCAATAATGCGCCACGCTTAAAAAATGATAATCATGGATCCAGATGATGTCATGTGGAGATGCCACCTGTTTCAGGTGCTTGGCAAAGCGTAAATTGACATCCTGATAGATCTTAAAATCCTGCGGCTGATAATCTACAAGTTGATGCTGGTCGTGCATCAGCGGCCACAATGCATTGTTGGCAAAACCACAATAAAAACCTTGATATTGGGATTCAGTCAATGGACTCGTGTGATATTCAACATTTTGATGCTTCAGGATTTGAAACTTCTGCTCTTTCGTCTGGTCAACTCGGGATCCATTCCAGCCAACCCAGATACCGCCTATATCCTGCAAAGCATCCTGCAATGCCACCGCTAATCCACCTGCCTGTGTATTGTCTGACTTAGGTAGATTTACACGATTTGATAACACTATGAGTTTTGACATGTAATTTCTCCAATAATAATTGTTGTTGTACTTTCAGTATTTCTAAAAATTCCGCTAGAAAAGCCTGTACTTGAGTCACATTTTCGAGGCGATGTTGTGCCACGGTGTTGCCTGTACCGACTTTGATAGAGCAGCCTTTGAATGTGTTGATGACTTGAAAACCGGCTTCGTCGGTCAGGTCATCTCCGATAAAAATGGGGTAATGATCACTTAAGTGATATTGTTGAATGATTTGTTGGATGGCTGAACCTTTATTTGCACCTTTGGGCACCAGTTCAAATACAAACTTTCCAGCCTTAAGTTCAAAATCCTGAAAATGAGCGAGACAATTTAAGGCAAATGCATGTACTTGATGCTCTAAATGGGGATGTTCACGAAAATGCAGGGCGACTGAATAGTCTTTAATTTCTATTCGAGTCTGAGGAATATTATTACTATGATCTGTAATATAATTTTTTAATAATTCAAACGGTTCAGGATTTAACTCAATTAACTTGCTTAAATGCGATTGATAGCTTAATTCCAGACCGTGAGAACCGGCAATATTCCAGTCAAATGGATAAATAAGATTTTTGGCTTGTGCAATTGAGCGGCCGGTCACTAATACTAGCTGAATATATTGTTGTAACTCTTTTAAGGTATTTAAGGTTTCGCTCTTAATTATACTTTTTGCTGGATCTGGGTGGAATTCAGAAAGGGTTCCATCAATATCAAGAAATAAAACAATTTTGTGAGAATAAATAATAGGTTTGAGCTGATTTAAAATCACTTGAGGTAATATATAAGAAGATGTAGCAAGTGAATGTTCTAGATCTTGATCTTCTTTGAGAGTCGACATAAATACTACCTAAGCCTCTGAAATTAAATTGATTTAAAAGTTAAAACTACCTGAATGGTCATTGATCTGATTAAATTTATAACATATTTCATTTAACAGACTGGCTTTAAGTGCAGAAAGGAAACACTTTTAACAAGTACAGTTACTTTGTAAAATTTAGAAATATTTTGGTAGAAATCCAGTATTGTTAATAAATTTTAAAAATAAATTATGAAGATTTTATATTTTAAGGTTTTCCTGGATTAAGTGTTTTTCAGGATTTTAGATAATAAGATTTATTATTTAAGCGTTATTTTTTTAATATGTATTTTTGTAATTAATTTTTTAGAATATAGTATTTATTATTAATTTATTTTTTTATTTTTAAATATATGAGGGAGATGTAATTTTGAGATCTTTTTAAATAGAATAATCTAAATAAATTTATAAATTAGGCATATATAATAATATCTAAATTAAGTTTATGAAAATTAATAATTTTTAAAATTGGCTAAGCTGTCTTAAAAGAAAAAATACTAAAATTGTCTAGAGGGGAAATTTCGTATCAATCAAATTTTCTTGGGACCAATTGCAGAGCTATACAATTTAAACAGCCTCTTAATTTAGCATCTCAGATTATTTTTTTAATTCTTATTGGTAAATTTTATCAGAGGATAAAAAATTGAAGAAAGATGAACGCCAGTTCTATGACTAAACTCTGAAAATAACTTGAATATTCTTTTTTTTGAATCGAAGCGTAGGGGTTAGATGAAGCTGAGCTAAACAGAGAGGAGAGATTTAAAGCTATGATTGTAATAAAAGAGCAGATACAGAAGACCAGAAACAGATCATCAGTGATCTCATATAGATCAAAAAACTAAGTGATGTTTCAATTAAAAGAAATTTTTCTACTCAAATGGATGAGTCAGTTTAAAAGCAGTAAATAATGAGAGAAGAGGAAAGAAGTAATTTTTTGAAAAAATAATGAAAGAGCAATCAAAGTGGAGAGAAGCTAAGGGTCGTATCATATAATTTAAGAAACCAAATTCAGATACAACCCCTCTATTTAGATGAGAGAAAAATACTCAGATTTCTCGCCACACTTCATTTTCGTCTTTTAAAGGAATGGTAAAGTTAAAGTCATCATCATTACTGACCAGAAGACTGGTGGGAGTCTGCATGACCACTTTCAAAACAGTGCCTGCTTCAAAAATAATAGGGTCGCAGTTTTCTTTTTGTAGGGTTACCGGTTTAAGTAATTCAATTACTGAACTTTCCATAGTTTTTTCCAAAATAAGATTACTTTTCGATAATTAAATCATAGCATGATTTTTGAAAATTTAACTGTTTCTTCAAAAACTGAGAACTTGATCAATGACTTATTCAAATAGGGAGTAGTGCTCTATTTAGATAAAAGATACTTAGAAGACGTGCAGTATGCCTGATTTTCATCCTATACTCGCAGTGCTCAGAAGCATGAGGTTCTTTTACATAAAACCGACAGATAACAGGCATAAAAAAAATTATCAAAATAACGAAAGGTCAAAAACATGATAATTTTTTTGTTTTTGATATCGCTCGGCTGAATGATAAAAATCGAGAATATAAGGAAAATCATAACGCAGAGCTGAATGATAAAAATAATTTTCTAGAGACTCGATATCTTTCTATCCTTTTTTACACTAAATTGAAAATTAATGCTTTATAACAGTAAAAATCTAAAATAAGAATAAACTATGCGTCATTTGGATGACCAAGAGACATAAGGAGAACTGGGTCGGCATGTTTAAGTCATTTTTCCCGCAACCCGTCTGGTTTTTTAGCAGCCTGATTTTGTGGTTTATCATTAATCTTGTACTTTGGCATAGTGGTGGATCAGGATGGGGAACCTATCTGGGTTTTCCTGAAGGTTATTTTGATGAAAAGCTTACAATCGGTATCGGGCGTTTCTGGTCAGCTCAATTCATCTGGTTCTATCTCTGGTATTTCATTGCAACTACGATATTTGCGCTGTTCTGGCAATGGAAAGCCGGACACCGATGGCAGCGCTGGTCGGTCTGGGGCTCGGCATTTATTCTGTTTAATATCTGGTTCGGGGTACAGGTCAATGTCGTATTAAATGAATGGTATAGCCCGTTTTATGATCAGATTCAACAAATGCTCACTAAGGGTGGTGGGGATGTTTCATTGCTGTATCAAGGCGCATTAACCTTTATTTATATTGCGATGGTTTATGTCACTTTAGCGGTATTTAACCTGTTTTTTGTCAGTCATTATGTCTTCCGCTGGCGTACCGCGATGAATGATTATTACACCGCACATTGGGAGCAGTTACGTCATATTGAAGGTGCATCACAACGTATCCAGGAAGATACCATGCGCTTTGCCAAAACCACGGAGCAGTTAAGTGTTTCCTTGATTGAAGCGCTGATGTTGCTGATGGCATTCCTGCCGATCTTATATCAGCTCTCTAGTCATGTGAAAGTTTTACCGATTGTAGGGGAAATACCGCATGCTTTAATGTGGGCCTCGATCGGCTGGGCGGTATTGGGTACGGTCATTTTAATGGTCGTGGGAATGAAATTGCCCGGACTGGAGTTTAATAACCAGAAAGTTGAGGCAGCCTATCGTAAAGAGCTGGTCTATGGCGAAGACTATGCTGATCGCGCACATCCGCTGACATTACAAGAACTGTTTAGCCGGGTACGCTGGAATTATTTCCGGTTGTATTTTCACTATGCTTATTTCAACATGGTTCGGATCTGGTACTTGCAGTTGGACAATATTTACGGATTATTTATTCTGTTTCCAAGTATTGCAGCAGGGGCAATTACCCTCGGTTTAATGATGCAAATCCTGAATGTGTTTGGCAAAGTGCGAGAATCTTTCCAGTACCTGATTTTGTCTTGGCCGACGATTATTGAACTGATGTCGATCTATAAACGGTTGAAAGCATTTGAATCACATATTGATTAATTTTTTCTCATATTATTATCCTGCTTTATTAGCCAAACAGTTTTAGGTTTGGCTTTTTTATGGCGACTTAGTCTACAAAATCCAATGGAAAATATCGATCTGACCGTTGGTCAGATGACTTAGGTAAATCGTGTCAGAACCTCCCAATATTGGGGTGTTCAGATATTTTTTTCTTGTCTAGAATCCTAAGGGCCAGCCAAGATGGCGTTTAATTTCCGGTGGTTTGACGTATAAAAATAACAAGTGTACGTTGAGGAAATTATTTTTATGCTGATCTTGTTCAGACAATGTTATAGCGGATAAAAGGTAAATTTATTACCCATTATAATAAAGGTCTGGAGCGTTCCCTGAATAAGCCGCCGGAGAAGGACTCACCGCCTTCTTCGGTTTTTTATGTATTTTTTCTATCTTTTTCTTGAGTCCTGAATGGAATTGTTTATTATTTGATCTGAATTAAAAGTGATACTCGTGTCAATTTTTATCACATGAAGCTTGGCACAATCAGCAAAGTTAAGCTGATATGTGCCTTTTTACCATTTAAATATTATAGTTATCAATATCTTGTGTTTGTTGTTTTGTGCTATTTAGGCTATGTTATACGGGATTTTGGGGTTGAGATGTTTGCTGTGAAGCTAAAAGTAATAATTCTAATAATAGGGGCAGCAGCTTTAGCTGGATGTAATAGCGTGAATCGGTTGAAATCAGAGGTGTTACATCCTTTTGCCAGTCCGGAAGAACTGATTGCCAAACGGGCTTTGAATCAACGTGATGGTAGCGCGAAAGATTATGTTTATCTTTGGGGACAAGCACAGAAAAATAATACGACTCAGGCCATGTATCCGCGTTCGATACTGACGCAATATTGTCATGAACAGGGCGGTAAATTTTCACTGCTGTATAAAAGTAATTTTAGTGCCGTGGCAGATGTTGCCCAACGCAAACGCCTGAGTGCCAATCGGGGTGTTGTACAGGGTAGCGGTGCCTATCAGTGTCGTATGGATGACCTGACTGAAAGCTGGATTGTCTCGATTGAGCCAACTTCTGAACGACAAGTTGATAAATCTAGCCAGACGCGTAGTGTTCGACTACTCACCCAGGTCATGAGTCCTTCTCAAGCAAAAAACTTTTATCGTCCAACTAAAGCCAGGGTTGCTGTGGAGAAAACCACACCTGCATCGATAAAAACCACGACTCCTCCTAAGACTCCTGCCGCAAAGACGACAAATGAGCTGAAGGAATCAGCACGTAAAGAATTAGAGCGAAAGGAATTAGAAAGAAAAGAGCTTGAGAAAAAAGAAGCAGAGAAAAAGCAGCTAGCAGCGGCATCAGCTCGAGCTGCGGTAGCAGAAACACCGCAACAACATCAGATGAAAATCTATGTGGCAGCGCGACGTGATATTAATAGCGGTAAGAATCTGAATAATGCCTGTAACAACGCCCAGCGTGCCTATAACTATGGCAAATTGCAGGGCACAGAGGGAACACGTGTCTATACTGAATCAGGGATGCTGGTAGCGCGCTGTTTAACCAGTGTGCCGAGTTATAGCAGCCGTTTCCCGAATGCTAAAGCACAATCCAAGCGGATTTTGCAGAATTTGGCCAATAATTATAATCATGCCGGAGCCAAGAATCTTTTGAGGCAGTTAAAATAAGCGCGGGATCAAAAGACTTAATCCAAAATCCGTATGATCCTTTTGACGATCGAGAAGATAGGCGCAAAAATCTGCTCGATCCGACGGGAGAGAGTAGAAGAAAGTCCGCTTGGTTTAGCGGAGAGATCACGTGACCCGAGAATCTCCTTCCGTGATGTCGGATGGATGAATAAAAATACGATCAAGACGAAAAAAAGGACAAGTCCCCACAGTATGATGCTGTGAAATATGTTGGTATTCATAATTATAAGTTTTTATTTTTATTGTTTTAGTCTAAATCATAGCGCTAAGTTTGACTGATCAATATCCTGACCTGATGAATAGCAATATGGACATCAGAATGATCATCCAAGTGTTGCAAATCTGATTTAGGTTTTACAGAGCTCTATCAGTTTATTGCCCTGTTCCATGCTACAAATAACTGGTTTTATATCACTGGCCGGACATT